>NZ_JAUBQR010000427.1:0-1693 GCF_036701385.1 Microcoleus sp. Pol12B4
GTTGGCTGCTTCTACTAATTGATGGAGTGATGGGGGACTAGGCGCATTGTTTGCTCAGCCTCAGTTCCCTTGTTACGGGGGAGATATGGTTGAGTAGGGCCTCCCAAATTGCATCGGCCATCACCACTGGATATTTGAAATGTTAGAGGTCGTATTGTACTATAATTTATCTGCGCTCAGATTGAACAGTCTTTTGATCGTGATTGGGTAGTATTATTACATTAATCATGTTCGCTGCTTTTATGAAAAAGTTTATTGTTTATATATAAAAAATATGCTCGAAAAGTTCTTGCAAGTTAACCCATTGACTCTACCATCTTTGCCTTTAACATAAAAACAAAACTTGCCGAGATTACCCGCTATTTATTTTGTTTGCCCTTGGAAATTGGGATAAAATTCTTTATATTAATCGTTCTAAAAATTTGGCCACTCGCTGGAATGTTCACCATCGCTATACCGAACTCAAAACAATAGGGAATGTTCGGATTGCATGGCTTCATTGTAGTGATGAATCATTACTTTCTAAAATTGAAGAAGCATTGATTAAATATTTTGTACCTCCGTTAAACCCCACACCCAATCCTAATCCCAAGGTAACGCCTAAAAATGAGAAAACGGAAAAACTAATTGAGATTGTTAAATTAGCGCGTGGCTCGATGAGTTTTAGCGCTTTTGGTAAATTATCGGGAGTCTCTGGGGCTGCTGTTCAGTATTGGAAAAAAGGACAGGTTATCCCCGATATGGTGGGGGATGCACGCGGATTAATGCACATACAGCGTATTCCAGGTTGATAAAATACACCTCAGAAACTGGGTTTCTTTACAGTTCTCGGATTTTTACTGATTCTGTCGCTCGAAACCCGGTTTCTTACGATCTACACCTACATGGAATATTCTGTAAATGTTGACAGGATTTACCCACGGGGTGTGAGAGGGAGTATTTAAGCGGGATTTGGTATTACTCAACTATCGCCCCATCTAAGCTTGTTTTTCTTAAGTCTGTTCTCGCTAAATTTGCACCTCTTAAGTCAGCACCTGTTAAGCAAATATTGCTTAAATCTGCATAACTCAAATCAGCACCTCTGAGATTAGCATCCGATAAATTCGCTCCTGATAAATTCGCCCTCACAAGTTGCGATTTACTTAAATTGCTGCCACTCAAATTTGCCGATTGCATCTGTGCTACCATTAAGTTAGCTTTACTTAAATTAGTGTCGCTGAGGTTAGCCAAATTCAAATCAATGTTTTCCAAGCAAAGTTGGCTTAATTGCGCGCATCGCAAGTTGGCATTAATAAAAAACCTGTCTCCAATCGCATAACGGCGCAGCAATTCGTCAGCTTCCAGCCGAATTAAAATCGGTTCGCAAGTATTTTGGTAGCACCAAGATGTCTCCAGCAAACGGGCGGCTGCTTCAATTGCTACCTTGTCGCATTTAGGGATCACCAAACTATTGCACCCATCCCACTCACCGTTGAGCATGAATGCCATTTCAGAAGCTGCCGCACTTGAGTCGCATAGCAAAACGGTTTCGGGTTTGGGTTGCAGCCAATTCATTAAGGCGATCGAGCTCTTGTTTTTCACTGTTGATTTAGGGTTTGTGCGTCTTTCTTAATTATAAGGTAATTGCTCAACTAGGGGAAAAAAGGGAGCCATCAGTAGAGAGAGCTTGTTGAATAGATTGATAAGCAGTTAA
>NZ_JAUBQR010000251.1:0-9042 GCF_036701385.1 Microcoleus sp. Pol12B4
CAAGTTACATCGTCAAATATTTTTAACTGGTTTACACACTGCTGTTATTGTACCTCATCTTTCTGATAAAGGCTATATATCAGTCAATTAAGCCATAAAATTACTCAATTTAATAGGTACAACAGATGCAATTACATTTGAGGCTTTTATCATCTGAGAACTCGTACAAAAATTAGGGAAAAGAGCTTGTGTAGCGATGAATGATTGTACTATTCATAGCGGACAAGGAGTAGAAAAACTCATCAAAAAAAAGGGGTAAATTACTATAGTTATGGCCATATTCGCCGGAATTTTCCCCAATTGAAAATTTATGGTCACAAATTGAAAATATTCTCCGTTATATCAATAGTTAGAAAAAGCGATCGACCTTGCATTTAATGAAGTTACAGAGCAAAAATATTGGGAATTAGTTTAGTCAGTGCTGTTATTTTACCTCATCTTTATGATAAAGGCTATCTCTAAAAAATCTCAAGAACAAGCAAGATAAAATGTTTTCAACCCTAGGCTTATCAAAATATGTGTTTGAGCAAACTACTGATCAAAACTTATATTTTACCGAAATTTTATCTCCCTTACTTGCTAGAAATAAGCCCCCCCGAATTATTCAGCTCAACCTAAACCTTCAATAAATAGCGAATTTTTACCTGCCATATTTGCGCTATTTACGCGTCGCGGTTCCGAAAAATATAATTGCCGAATTGCCTAAAAATTTCCCAAATCAACTTAAAATCAGTAGAGTGGCATTTACCTTAAAACTCCCTATGACAAAAGCAGAAATTAGCACCAAAAACATCACAGTTCCTAACGGGGATTTGCAAATAGCTGCATACCTAGCCCAGCCAGTCTCCCCAGGGCAATTTCCCGCAGTTATCGTAATTCAAGAAATCTTTGGCGTCAACTCGCACATCCGCGAAGTTACTGAAAGAATAGCAAAAGAAGGATATGTGGCGATCGCCCCAGCCATTTACCAGCGTCAAGCCCCCGGCTTTGAAACTGGCTACACACCCGAAGCCATCCAAATTGGCAGAGAATACAAAGAAAAAACCACAGCTTCCGAACTTCTCAGCGATATCCAAGCCACCATCGATTACCTCAAGACTCTACCCTCTGTCAAACAAGAAGGTTTTGGCTGCATCGGTTTCTGCTTTGGAGGACACGTCGCCTACCTCGGCGCTACTTTGCCCAAAATCAAGGCTACAGCGTCGTTCTACGGCGCCGGTATCGCCACTCTAACCCCCGGCGGCGGAACCCCCACGATCGCCCGCACAGCAGACATTAAAGGCACTCTCTACGCCTTTTTTGGCACTCAAGACCCCAGCATTCCCTTAGAACAAGTTGACCAAATCGCCGCAGAATTGCAAAAACACAGTATTTCTCACCAAATTTTCCGCTACAATGCCGATCACGGCTTCTTCTGCGACCACCGCGGCAGTTACGACGCTACGGCAGCAGCCGACTCGTGGGTGCAGGTGAAGCAGCTATTTCATCAGCAACTTCAACCAGCTTAGAGAGTGGGAGATAGGGAGATGGGGAGAGTGGGAAAATTTTTTCTACTGACGACTGCCAACTAAATTACTGACAACTGACAACTAAACTGACATGAATTCCAAATCTACAGGTTCTCAAAGCGCAAAAGCATCCTTTTCAATGGATGATTTTGCTAAAGCCCTCGAACAGCACAATTACGAGTTCCAGAAGGGACAAGTAGTGCGCGGCAAAGTGTTCGAGTACGACTCAAACGGCGCGTATGTTGATATCGGCGGCAAGTCTTCGGCTTTTTTGCCGATCGAAGAGGCTGCTTTGAGAACAGTAACGGATTTGTCGGAAGTGGTTCCGCTGGACGAGGAACGGGACTTTTTGATTATCCGCGAACAAGATGCAGATGGCCAAGTTACTTTGTCTCTGCGGCAGTTACAACTTCAGCAAGCTTGGGAAGATTTAATTGAATTGCAGGAAACCGGAAAAGTTCTTCAAGTGCGGGTTTCTGGGGCAAATAAGGGCGGCGTGACAGTAGATGTTCAGGGAATGCGCGGTTTTATTCCCCGATCGCACTTAGTTGATCGCGATAACCTAGAATCGCTGATCGGTCAATCTTTGAGCGTTAATTTTTTGGAGGTCGATCGCGAACGAGAAAAACTCGTACTTTCCCAGCGGATGGCCACTCAATCGAATGCTTTCAAGGATTTGCAAATTGGTCAGTTGGTAGAAGGAAAAGTCAGCAGCATCAAGCCTTTTGGCGTGTTTGTCGACTTGGAAGGAGTTAGCGGTTTGCTGCACATCAAGCAAGTCAGCCAAAAATATATTGATAACCTTGGAAAGGTGTTTGCTCCCGGTCAACCCCTAAAAGCGATCGTAGTTGACCTCGATGAAAGTCGTGGCCGAATTTCACTTTCTACTCGGGTACTAGAAAATTACCCAGGGGAAATGGTGGATAAAATGGCGGATGTTATGGATACCGCAGAAGAGCGATCGGAACGTGCTAGAAAGACTCTTTCTTAAGTCTTAATCTAATTACCACCCATCATCTACCGAACAACAATAGGAATGTAGGTTTAACCACAGATAAACGCCGATAAAATCCCATCGGCGTTCATCTGTGTTCATCGGCTGATATCTGCGGTTTCAAAATCCCAATCTAACTAATTCGCTTTCTTCTTGATTCCTAATCAACCGGAAACAATATCACTATCCACAGTCAACATTCAACAGTCAACAATTATTCCGGTGCAACCGGAATCGATCCAACATGACTCGCAATTGTTTCACTCTCCACCGTTGCTTCCACTGGCCAAGAATTTTCCATCTCTACTGTTTGTTTCGGCTGATAAACTGCCAAGTCGAACCAGAAAGTCGTACCGACATTAACTTCGCTCACTAAATTAATTTTAGTGTGGTGCTTGTCAATAATGTTTCTGACAATAGAAAGACCTAATCCAGTTCCTTCTAAAGTGTGTACTCTGTTTTCTACCCGGAAAAAGCGATCGAAGATTGCTTGTTGGTCTTCGGGATCTATGCCAATTCCAGTATCAGAAATTTCGATCCGCACTACCGGAAAATGTTTGGTATCCGGTGACAAGTTTTGGTTGACGGATTGACCGTCTTTGTGGGTGGACGCCTCCGGTTCTAGCAAATACGCTCGAATTGCCACCTTGCCGCCGGACTGAGTAAATTTTAAGGCATTTCCTACTAGATTTGCAAATACTTGCAGTAACAAATCGTAATGGCCTAAAGCAGGCGGCAAATACGGGTCAACTTCTTGCTCTAATTCAATGCCTTTATCCTTAGCATTTAACTGATAAGTCCGCAGGGTTTGTTCGACAGCTTGCGGGAGGTCAACAGCCTCCAAGTGATAAACTCGGCAGGATTCCAGTCGCGACAAGTCTAACACGTCGTTAACTAAACGAGTTAGTCGATCAGTTTCTCGGTTGGCAATTTCTAGGAATTCCCTGCGCTCGCTTTCTAGAAGGTCTTCTCCGTACTCGTGGAGAGTCTCGATAAAAGATTTGATATTAAATAAAGGTGTTCTCAATTCGTGAGAAACATTGCTGATAAAATTGCTTTTAGCCTCATTGAGTTCTACTTCCCGAGTAATGTCCTGCACCGTCATTGCAATGCCTTTGAGACTTTCTCGGTAATTTCCGGAACCTTGATGCTTGGAAGTTTGCTCGTAGAAAGTACACTCTACAGCTACCGGGCGTTGTGGCTCGGTACAGGTATCTTCCTCATGGCGGATGCAGCTTCTGCACAGCGGTTCGGCACCAGGCGCTTTGTGGAGAATGACTGTAGTTAAAACAATCCGAATTGTACGGTTAACTGGTTCGCTCATAGAGATGCGAAATTCGCCGCCGTCGCGATCGCCTGCAGCTATTTCCTGCAACGGTCTAGCCAACTCCTGCTGCACTTCCGAAGGCAAAATGTTCAGAACATTTACTCCGAGCGCATTTTTGCCTTCCCATCCAAAAATCCGCATCCCCGTCGGATTAACTAAAATCACTTGCAAATTTGCGTCTAATAAAAGCGCGCCATCAGCAATCGTTGAAACCAAAGTTTCTAACTTAGCTTTTTCCGCTGTCAGCTCTTCAATATTTTGTTCTTCATAGCTTTCGAGTTTCTGTGCCATTTCATTAAAACTACCTATCAACTCGCCCAATTCTCCCCCTAAAGGCAGGTCAACTCGTTGCCTAAAATTACCGCTGGCAATGTTTTTAACCCCAAAAACTAATTGTTTGATCGGCTGAGTAATTGTCAGGGCATTAAATACAGCCCCCAAAATTACCATCACCCAAATTGTTACAAATACTGCTAAAGTGACATCCCTAGTCAGATTTGAAGAGATAACTGCTGCAGGATTGGGGTTAATCCCGATCGCCAAAACTCCCAAATATTTGTCTTCATGAATTAACGGCACAAATACATCGGTAACTTCACCATCTGGCGTCAAATGCTGCCGGACCAAAGGCAAAGAAGTTAAATTTCTCGCCTCAATATCGGTGATAAAATTATCCGGAAGTTTGATCTGGCGGCGCAGCGTCAGGGAAGTTTCCACCTCGGATTCTGAAAAGGGTATTCCCAGGAAAATATCCCCCGCTTCGTCGGCGTAAAGCATATAGCGGACGCTAGAAGTGCTGCTGTAAAATTGGCGGGAAAAGCGGGCGACTTCGGAGCGATCGTTTTTGGCAATCAGCGGCGCCACATTTGCCGCCAATAGCAGGCCGAGGTCGCGGCCGTAGCGAGTATCGTTAAGTCGGGCGTCTTGCTGGATAGTATTCACCGCCCAGAATGTCAGACCGCTCATAATTAACGACACTACGAGGGTAGCAGCGGCCATCAGGCGGGTCTGGAGGGTAAAATCCGACCACCAGCGGGCAATAATTTCTCCGATTTTGTTTAGTATGGCCAGCATTTCACCACTTCACCCGTTCAATATTAAAAGCAAGATCAATTCAGTGGGCTCCCGATCAAATTTTTTGCTGCGACTTGTCCGCTACCGCCACCGCATAGATACCAAACTTCATTGTTACATTTCTACATTGAGATTGCTTGGCTTTCGGATGGCGGCCGATGTCGCAATTCCTAATTTTTATCACCCAGGGCTCGGCGGCCGATGTCCCGGCGGCAGTAGACGCCTTCAAATTGGATGCAATCAACTGCTGTATAAGCCTTGGAAATAGCTTGTTCCAAAGTTTCTCCCGTCGCAGTGACACCTAAAACCCGGCCGCCGTCGGTCACTAACTGCTGCTGCTTTAACTGGGTGCCGGCGTGAAAAACTTCTGCTCCTTTGGCTTCAGCTTCCTCGATACCTGTAATAACGTGGCCTTTTTGATAACTTCCAGGATAGCCCCCAGAAGCCAAAACTACGCAAACAGAGGCCCCCGACTTCCAGCGAATAGAATATTCACCGAGACGCTGCTGACAGCAGGCCAGCACCAAATCTTCCAAAGGAGTTTCCAGCAGCGACAACACCGCTTGAGTTTCGGGATCTCCGAAACGGCAGTTGAATTCTAAGACTTTGGGTTCTCCGTCGGGGGTAATCATTAAACCTGCGTAGAGTACACCCCGGTAGTCGATTTTGCGTTTTTGCAGTGCTGCGAGGGTGGGTTCGAGAATTTCTTCTTGAATCCTTTCCATGAGTTCCGGGGTGACAATGGGCGCTGGGGCGTAGGCTCCCATACCGCCGGTGTTGGCTCCCTGGTCGCCTTCGCCGATAGCTTTGTGGTCTTGGGCCGGCAGCAACGGTTCCACTGTGATGCCGTCGGTGAGGGCGAGAATCGAGACTTCTTGACCTGTTAAGAATTCTTCGACGACGACTCGGAGGTTGTCGGTGCCGAATTCGCCTCGGAAAATGGTGTTGATGGCGCTGTGAGCCATTTTGACGGTGGTGGCAACGGTGACTCCTTTGCCTGATGCGAGTCCGTCTGCTTTGATGACTATTGGGGTTCCTTGTTCCAGAACGTATGCTTTGGCTGCTTCTGCGTCTGTAAATACGGCAGCTTTGGGTGTGGGGATGCCTGCTTGGAGCATCAATTCTTTGGCCCAGGATTTGCTGGATTCAATTTGGGCACCGGCTTTGGTGGGCCCGAAAATCATGAGTTTTTTCTGTTGGAAATAGTCGGCGATGCCTAGCGATAGGGGCAATTCGGGGCCGACGATGACTAATCCGATGTTGTTGACCATCACAAAGCGTTCGATGCCTTGAAAGTCGTCGATGTTGAGCGACAGATTTTGACAGCCTTGGGTGGTAGCTGTGCCACCGTTGCCCGGTACGCAGAATACTTGTTTAATCCGCGTGGATTCTAGCAGTTTTTTTGCGATCGCGTGTTCGCGACCTCCGTTTCCCACAACTAAAACTTTCACAGTATCCTCACCTATAAATTTTGTTCCCTGAATGTCTGATTTTCAGTGTTGGCATCTGTCTATCTGCTTTTTGCAGTGCTGTCAATTATGCCATGCTTGGCGCTAGGGAATTGCTAGATGTGGCACTTTTCTGGAGGAGCGGGCTTCGACCGCTGTTTCTCAATGGCTGGGAGCGTGCAATAATTAAAGACTTTAGCTGCCCAATTTTTATGGGTTCTGCCTCGATTTAATCCTGCAATTAAAACTCTTTTCTGGCTTTTAACTCTTCAATTACTGTAATAGAGCCAGGGCCAAATAGCGATAAGATAGGCAGGTTGACTCTGCGAAATTTTACTCACATGAAATCAAATCAAACCGCTGCGAGTTCGTCTGCCCAATTTAAGCGGGTGGGCGTTGTCGGCGGCGGCCAGCTAGCTTCGATGATGGGGGATGCTGCTAGGGCGCTAGGTATTGAATTGGTAGTACAAACTCCCCACGCTACTGACCCGGCAGTTTCTGTTGCTGCTGGTGTTGTTTTGGCTGCTGTTGATGATGTTTTGGCTACGGCTCAATTGGCGGCTGGCTGCGATGTTATTACTTTTGAAAATGAGTTTGTGGATTTGGATGGTTTGCGGCCGCTAGAACAGCAAGGTGTGTTATTTCAGCCGAGTTTGTCGTCGCTTTCTCCTTTGTTGGATAAGTACGTTCAGCGCTGTTATTTACAAGGTTTGGGTTTGCCAACTCCGAAGTTTTGGGAATGGGATGGCAGCGCGGATTTGCCCCCAGAATTGTTTAAGGCCGTGGCGATCGACTTTCCGGCAATTTCTGTTTCCGACAGCGTGCAGATTGAAGCTGACTCGGATGCTGGATCGATCAACTTTCCCTTTGTCGTCAAAGTTCGCCGCCACGGTTATGACGGCCAAGGTACTTTTATTGTTAACGATCCGGGGAGTTTGGAGTCAATTCGTGCTAAACTCCAAGGTCACTCTTTGCTAGTGGAAGAGTTTGTGCCGTTCGATCGCGAATTGGCAGTGATTGCGGCTCGATCGGCAAATGGCGAAATTGCGATTTATCCGATAGTGGAAACTCAGCAGCAAAATCAGGTTTGTCATCTAGTGATTGCGCCCGCTGATATTAGTTTAGATGTGAAAACTGAAGCTTGTGCGATCGCCCGCACTCTCCTCAACAGTTTGCAAGCTGTCGGCGTATTCGGCATTGAATTATTTTTAACCAGTGACAATAAGCTGTTAGTCAATGAAATTGCACCCCGCACTCACAACTCGGGACATTTTACCATCGATGCCTGCCAAACTTCACAGTTTGACCAGCATTTGCGCGCAGTTTGTCAACTGCCTTTAGGTAATTCGGATCTGAAATGTGCAGGGGCTGTTATGGTAAATTTGCTCGGCTACGAGTCGGCTGAGTCTGATTATTTAGCAAAACGAAAACAACTGGCACAAATCAGTGGTGCTTTTGTACATTGGTATGGTAAGAAAGTATCGCGTCCCGGTCGCAAACTAGGTCACGTTACAGTTGTGCTCGACGCGGACAAGGTGGAGCAGGGGCGATCGCAAGCACAGGCGATCGCTCAAAGCGTTGAATCTATATGGTATGCAAGTTAAATTGCTCGAAGCTTGCCAAAATCTGGTTAGTTGGTATATATTAAATAAAGGTTCTGCTGCGACGTTGGTGACTGCCAATAATGTTTTTTTGATCTATAACTCTTAACTCTCGGGAATCAAGATGTTTGGACAGCAGTAAACTGGGCTTGTACCCAGAAACTTTAAGTCCGAGCCAACGGTACCCACCTGGTAAAATACCAGGTCAAAAGCTGAGGTAAGACGGCGTTGCGGGGAGCTATTAAAATTTGGATTGAGATAGGCGCTGTGAAATATGGCTAGCCTATTTTTTTTTGAGTAAACGGCTTTACTCATACTTGGATTTTAGGTACGATTCGTTGAGATTCGAGTTTAGACTAGGTACATCAAAAAGTGCGATCGCTGTGAGGCTGGCGAACGTCTATAGAACCTATTTGGGCTCTATTCATTTGCTATTGCCAACCGTTGCTTTGGTAAGCGTTTGAGCATGAGCCCAATGAAACATACATTGAGCTTAGCCGTCGCATTCTCCAGCGTCCCCTCGAAATTCTTGACTAACCTCTTACACCGTTCTACCCACGCATTTGACCGCTCAATGACCCAACGAGTCAGAATGACGACAAATCCCATCTGCCCTTGCTGCTGCTTTTGGGCTTGCGTCGGCTTCGGAGCCACTTCAAACTGAATTTTAGTCATGATTTGAGGATAAATCTGCTCTAACGCCACACTTAGCACGGTGGGATGATACCCGTGGTCGAGCAAAAGCGTTAGTTTGGGCAAGTCCTCATGTCTATCATTGAAATAATTAATGTTGGCTGGTACCATCTCAATCAATCCCTGGTCATCGGACACATTTGCAAGGACTGCAATGAATGAAGAACGGGAACCGCAGGCTATCCACTGCCAAATGACGCTTGATGCCATTGGTAGCTTTGTAAAAGCAAAACCCTTTGGATTCAACTCCAGCATTACAGGTGTTTTTCACCGCTTGTGAGTCGATGATTAGCAACATTGTCCACATTAAGTAAGTCGGCGAGAAAAAACAAAACTATGTTAAAATAAGTAAACATAGAGAATACGTCTACTGAGGTAACTCAATATATGGGCGCTA
>NZ_JAUBQR010000252.1:0-9034 GCF_036701385.1 Microcoleus sp. Pol12B4
AAAGATTCTAATTGGGCTATTTCTTTGTCCATATCTTTTTGTGGAAGTTGTAAGTTATTCATTTTTTTTGTCATCCTGTAGTATTGCATATAATTGTACCATAATTATGATAATGATTTAGGATTGCTATATAACCGGATGTACGATCAAGCATAAGGGTAAATTTGAGCCGAGACGGATAACCATTGGCTCTCACAAACAACCTTTGCGCGATCGGTTCCAACGATTGGTTAGACTTGTAAGTGTAAAGTTACTAAGCTCAGAAATATGAAAATTTATAACTTTGACATTTAATTTGTTAGGATCGGAATTATTTTTATCTCTCTTCTCTTTATCTGCGTGAATCAGCGTCAATCCCTTGTCATCGGCGGCCCGAAAAATTCTCTTTTTTTAACCGCAGATACAGGCAGATAAACACATATTAGCGCAGATGAATTATCTCAATTCCGGTTGCACCGTCTGTGATTGTTGACTGTTGACTAGATTTTACGCCCGACGATGCTACCGGATTTAATATGATACGATTCTAGAGCTATACGTGCAGCTTTAACCTCATGGTGAGGGGATAACTTATTCTGAAGTTTTTCCGGGTTTACTGTTAAATAAGTTGGCTTTGTTAGCTGGGAATTTAGCGATAGTGCTAGAGGTTTTGCTGCGGCGGAATATCAAGGTTTTGTGAAAAATTTGTCTTAATTTTATTGATTTTTTTCCCCGCAAGCCATCAACCAAAAACTCATCATCGATCGACCGCCCGCAGCGACAAACTCATCCCGCGAAACCAGATAGCTGGCTATTTCAGACTCTGAAATCAACCCTTGTTTGACCATTTGCAAAATGGGTCCGGAGTCAAGTAAAGGTTGGAATGCTTCAATTCCTATTATATCGCTGTGGCTGACAACCGCTTCTAAATCAACGCTAACAAACCCAGCTTCTTTGAGAATGCGGCACAGATTTCGCGCGACGCATAAATTGCCGCCCCGCGATGCCATCACCTGCTTGAATTTCTCCCTGACAATCTCGACTGACAACGGTGGATTTGTCAGCCAAAACAAATCCGCATCGCTATCGATAATCACCAGTTTTCCCCCAGGCTTCAAGATTCGGAAGATCTCTCTAGCTGCTGCGACGGGCTCTGGGAGGTGAACGAACAGCAAACGGGCGATCGCAAAATCGAAAGTGTTAGTCGCCAAACTAGTATCCGCAACCGATGCTGGGACGTGATTTACTCGATCGCCCCCTTTGTCCTGCAAATATCCTACTGCTTTTTTGTGCAGTATCGGGTCAATTTCTACCGCTGTTACCGAACTGTTTGGCAGCAATTCTAACAGTTTTTCGGTGAAAAATCCCGGCCCGCTACCAGCTTCCAAAACATTCATCCCGTCGGCTAAACCGAACCACTTTAAAGTGCGCGCTTCCTTTTCCCAACTGAGGATAACTTGAGCTTTTAACCGTTGGATTTCTCCCTCAAACTCCAGATTGTACGTGTTTGCTTGATACGAACCTTCTGCGGTCATAAAATCATTCCTCTTACCGCGAAACAGGCGGCTGCAAAACTTTAGCATTCTTTGCTATTTCCATTTCCTCCAAAACCGGCTCTAAAACCGGAAGAGGAATCGGCACTTCTTCAACTACCTGATGCTTTTCCAAAGTCAAGCGAGACTGGGACGAACCAGACAATCTTTTCAACAATTTCGGTGTCGGATCGTACAACAAATAAATAATTCGATCGCCTGCTTGCCAAATCTGGGTCGCCGACACTACTTGCAAGTACCCTTGCCTTTCCAGTAGCAGCGGCGCCAACTCCCCGGCTTTAACCAAAGCTTGCAAGTGAGCAATCTGAAACTGCAATCCCTCACTTTTTAACTCAGTTTCCCCCAATTTTACTTCGCCATCGCTCAAATATTCGTTCCAATCCTTCAGCGACCAATCGGAGACAAAAGCTTGATTAATTTTAGTCTGATTTGCAGTCGTATTTGCTTGCGGATCTTTGGGGAATATTGCCAAAACTCTCGGGGGTGCAAACTCTTCGGCCGCTCGCTGAGCTAACACTAAGTTTACCTCGCCGTTGTTAGTCATTGCTAAAAAAGTTCCCATCGACTCCAGTCCAGCTTCTTCTAACACGCTGTGGTCGAGAGCACTGCTCAAAAACACCCGCAAACCCTCTCGTTCTGCTTGTGCACAAGCTTCCGGGTCGGTGTCGATAATTGCCACAGATTCTCCGCGTTCTTGAAACAAGCGAGCAATTAATCTGCTTAAAGGATTTGATCCGACAATTGCAGCACCGGTTGCGGATTTTGAGGTGATGCCCAACAGTTGAGCGATCCGTCCGGCCGTTAGTCCCTGGACGAAAACTGTCATAATAATTGTTAGGAAAACTAAGGCTTTAATCGAGTCGCCGCCGTTGATTCCCCGCTGGGTGAGCAAAATTGCAAATAAAGATGCGATCGACGCTGAGACAATTCCCCTCGGCGCTACCCAACAAACAAATAATTTCTGCCGCCAATTCAGTCCGCTATTCCAAGTACACAGCCAAACGTTGATCGGCCGCACTACCCACATTAAAGCTAAAACTGTAAACAAACTTCCCCAACCGAGGGCGACCACACTAGCGAGGGATAAATCGGCCGCCAGCAGTACGAACAGCATAGAAATAGCCAGGACAGTCAGTTGACCTTTAAACCTCCTCAGCAGCCTTTCTTCCGGTACAGCAGCGGCTCTGAGGACGATGCCGGATACCACAGTTGCCATCAGTCCCGACTCACTGCGGATTTCTTCTGCTAAGCCGAAAAATCCCCACAAACCGGCTAAAACTACTAAGTTTTTGAGGTCTTCTGAGAGAAATTGCGATCGCTTGAGAATGAATCCCAGCAGCCAACCTCCCGCAACCCCGATGACTGTGCCAACTAAGAGTCGCACGATTAAATCTCGGAACAAAACCAGCAAATCAGCATTGCCGTTCAAAATAATATTCAGCACCAATACCGCCAGAATTGCCCCGACAGGATCGATTAAAACGCCTTCTGCTTCTAGCAAGGCGGCAACTTTTTTGTCAACGGATACTTGTTTGAGCAAAGGGCCGATTACCGTCGGGCCTGTGACCACTACTAGAGAAGCATACAGAAATGCGATCGGCCAGGGAAATTCCCCCAACCAGTGTGCGGCCATCCCGCCGCCAATTAGCGTAATTAAAGTGCCTACGGTAACTAAGTTGCGGATGCTGCCCGAAAGTTTTCCTAAATCTCGCAATTCCAAATTCAAGCCGCCTTCAAACAGAATTAACGCTACGCAAAGCGATACCATAACTTCCAAACCGCTGCCCAGCAGATTCGGGTGCAGCACTCCCAAGCAGTCTGGGCCGGCTAAAATGCCAAACAACAGCAAAAAGACGATCGCCGGAACTTTCAGATAAGCGGCGAGAACTTGAGCGCTGATGCCACAGATGACGGTCATGACCATCAACTGGGTGATGTTAAAGGGAATTTCCATAGATACAATTGTTACAGGCTGCCCGCTTAGTTTTAAATGTTCGATGGCGGGTAATTGGAGTGCAGACGCTATTTTCGGCGCAGCTTACCAACTCGGCACGGCACTGGATTTTTGCGAATAAGATTAAAAAACCTTGATATTGGCTCTAACTTTATCAGATAATTCTCTTGGCGTCAAAGATGGTAGCTAAGCGAGAGATTGTCTGTTATGTTCGAGAGTCCAACGGGATACGGGCAGAGAGGGAGACGGTTTGACGAATTTTGATGGGGAGTCAATCTCACATCTCAAATAGCAAGATTTGCCAGATTTCCCATTATAGAGCCTTTCAACTTCCAGATTCATCTGTGGAGTCAATTTCCAATCAAAAAGCTCACATCTCAAATCGATCGCCCTCAGACTCATCTTTAGAGTGAGCATCTCACTTTTTCAACAAAGCTAGAAATTGGAGCCAGGAGACAGGAATTAGGAGGCAGAAGGAAAGAGGAATAAGTGTTTTTACAAATATGAGATGCTCCCTCTTTAGAGTAGATTTCCCATTTCAAATCAATCTAAAATCGCAATATTCATCTGTATAGTCAATCTAAAATCTATAATCTAGTGGCATTCTGCCACCTGCGAAAAAACTCCGATAGAATGACCGGCGAAATTAGGCCTTCCAGCCAATCTAAAGCCTGGTTTTGCTGGGGTGCGGCCCGATAAAATTTGCACGCATCTATCAGCCGAATCGGAGAATTAGTGCCAGTAGATTGAGAGCGCCACTTTTGTGCAAACTCGGCAATAATAGCCGGAGAAATTTGTTTTTGCAGCCAATCTAAAGCTTGGTCTTGTTGTGCTAAACCGCGATAAAATTTGCCCACATCTATCAATCGCAAATTACTGTCTTGAGGTAAGGTAGTTGCCCGCCATTTTTGAGCAAATTCCCCTAAAACAGTGTTAGAAACTTGACTTTGCAGCCAAATTAAGGCTGTATCTTGGCTAGCACTAGCTTTATAAGACGAAAATACCTGAGTCAGCCGCACGTCTGATATGGGAGTGGGAGTCGGAGAAGGAGTCGGCTGCGGGACGGGTGTCGGGGCTGGAGGGGGAACAATTACTTTGGGAGATTTTCGCATCAAAGCGGCCCAAGTTTTGAGGCTGCCAATGCCGTCTGGATTGAGACCTTGAGATTTCTGAAACGAGATGAGCGCCGCTGTGGTGGTGGCTTCAAATTTACCATCCATCGCGCCTTGATAGAAACCTTTAATTCTTAATTCCCTCTGGATGTCTGCAACTTTATAACTTACGGCGCCTTCTCGGACGCTTTCAAAAATATTGGTGTCTACATTGCCCGATACGCCTGACACGATGCCGGTGTCACTGTACTGCCAAAAAGTCCAAGTTTTCCAGCCCCCCGGAACCCAAGGTTCCTCAGCACTGGTATAGTGAGCAATCCACAGTGGGTAATCTGCAAACCGTTTTGTCCCCAGGTTGTCCCAGAAACCGGGGTAAGTGTAGATAATCGGCCGCATCAACGTGGATTTTTCGACGGCTTCTAACCAGATTGCGGCTCGATCGCACAATTGATCCACACTCAAACCGCCTGTAGTTTCCACATCCAAGACTGGCGGCAAATCCCCCGCTTCGAGTTTTACAGTTTTTAAGAACAAATCTATTTGTCCTTGAATGCTGCTTGCAGGTCGAAAAAAGTGGTAAGCACCGCGTTGAATCCCCGCCGCTTTCATCGCCGCCCAATTGCGGGCGAAAGTTTGGGAAACTAACGTTGCACCCTCGGTCGATTTAACAAAACTGAAGGTAATACCATCCCGGGCAACTGCTTGCCAATTGACATTGGGCTGGTAGTCGGAAACGTCTATACCGCGAATACTCATATTACGAAGAGTTGGGAAAAGCTGGTTTGGTCTGAAGTAGCGACTCAATTAAGGGTACATTAAATTGTAATGCTAAGTCGCTAATTGTTTTTTTTGCAGGGGAGATTGTCCCAATGAACTTCGATCGAATAGAGCCCGGCCCTGGTGAAGAGTCTGTTTGGGATTACCCACGTCCCCCTCGGCTTGAGGAATCGACCAAACACGTACAGATAATTTTTAATGGAGTGACGATCGCCGACACGCGCCGTCCTCAGCGGGTATTGGAAACCAGCCACCCTCCGGTTTACTATATCTGCCCCGATGACATCAAAATGGAATATTTGCACAAAACTTTACAGGGTTCTTGGTGCGAGTGGAAGGGACAAGCCGGTTATTACACTGTGACGGTAGAGTCGAAAGAAGTAGTAAATGCTGCTTGGTTTTATCCCAATCCTAATCAGGTTTTTGCAGCTATTAAAGATTATGTGGCTTTTTATCCCAGCAAGATGGATGCTTGTTATGTGGACGGGGAATTAGTGCAATCTCAACCAGGGGATTTTTACGGCGGCTGGATTACCAAAGATATTGTTGGCCCGTTTAAGGGAGGTCCAGGAACTTGGGGGTGGTGAGGAAGTTTTGAGTTTTGAGTTTAGGACGGGGGCAGACACCGTGTTTTTTTACGCAAAACCTCGTTACAGCCTCGACCCCGGTTTAACAACCAGGTTTTTTGAGTTTTTGTGCGCCGCGAATGAGTTGAGAACTCGTGCAGAAACTGGTTTTTTTACGGCGCAAAAAACCAGAGTCAAAAATAGACTAATAATTCAATAAATCTATAATTGAGTGAGGACGAATCAAGGCAATGCAGGCACGGCAGAAACTAACGCAGCTTAAATAAATAGTCTAGTAAAGAATAGGGCCACTGGTAATAAATAAATAATTATATAATTTAATAGCTGACACTAGCTTTGTTGCTAGTTTATTGTTTATTCGGATATGCGCTGTGTCTGTTGAATTTATTGAGTCCTCTAACTCGCCAGAAAAATCACCCAAAAATTTATCTTTAGAGTCTACTCTTAAGAATCTGGCTCTATTCAATTTTCAGGTTGACTCCTCCTATCTCGCCAAAGAAGTAGCTCGGTTGTTTCAATCTCACCCGCTGCTTCCGGGAGTTATCTTGACCGTAAATGGGGAATTTTTAGGGATGATATCGCGCCGGCGATTTATGGAACGCATGAGCCGCCCTTACGGAGTAGATATATTTGCTTGCAGACCGATTATAGCCTTGTATCAAATATCTCAAACCGATATTTTGATTTTACCAGGAGTAGCCTTAATTGTCATGGCAGCTCAGCGCTCCGTGCAGCGACCGCCGGAACTGCTTTACGAGCCAATTGTTGTGCAGTTAGAACCTCAAGTTTACCGATTGTTAGACGTGCATCAACTCTGGGTAGCTTTATCCCAAATTCACCAACAAGCTACTTGGTCTATGAGCGAACTTTATTACAATTTATCGCTCACGCAATCCGAGTTAGAAGCAGCTAACTCTCAATTAAAAGCAGCTAATTCCGAATTGTATCGCCTTGCCAACTTAGATGGCTTAACTCAGATTGCCAACCGCCACTGTTTTAACGAATTCTTACAGAAAAAATGGCAAGAATTGGGAGAAGCAGCAGCACAACTATCTTTGATTTTATGCGATGTTGACTTTTTTAAGACATACAACGATACTTACGGACATCAGGCGGGAGATGCTTGCTTGCAGCAGGTAGCCCAAGCTATTTGGGCAGCGGTAAATTACTCAGCAGGCGCAGTTTCGGGGGAGACTCTGGTAGCTCGTTACGGAGGTGAAGAATTTGCGGTAATTTTACCCCGCATTTCGTCTGAAATAGCTGTTTGGATTGCAGAGCAAATTCGAGTTTGGGTAAAAGAACTAGAAATCGAACACCTTAATTCAGCGGTGTGTTCTTTCGTGACGCTAAGTTTGGGGGTAGCGAGCACGTTTCCTCAGCCCGCAACTTCTCAGGAAAATCTACTTGCAGCGGCAGACGGCGCGCTTTATCAAGCTAAAGACAAAGGGCGCGATCGAGTAATTTTAGATGCCGATGGATTTTAGATGGGAGAAAGCGACCCCACGGATTGATCCGGGGCTTGTTTAGTCGTTTCCATCAGAGATTGTCTGGCAAGTCGCCGATCGACCTGCCGATGCTAGCCAGCAATTTCTCCAAAGCTTTCATCTGCTTGACGGTAAACGTCGGCACATTCTTCCCCAACTCCCAACGACTGATTGTTTGCGACGAAACGCCAAGCTCGCGCGCCAAATCTTCCTCACTCATCTCCAGTTCTTCCCTGAGCTTCTTCAAATGCGACTCTTCATCTTCAGGTCGCGGAACGGGCTTTTTCGGCATATCCTCGATCGCACATTTTTTATATAAAATGCTTAAACATCTTGACTAAATAATAAATTGATTAGACAATTTTGGAAAGGAGCATGAATCGATTATGCCTTACAAACAGCATCTGAATTCCTAGGTTATTGTTCGCCTGCTTCCGAATTGACAATAGAAGCGTCGTAGGTGGGCTCCGCAGTTGGTCGGATTTGAGCAAGTATTTAGCTTGAAGGTGTGCAATACTGCGTATAAAATTTTATCGGGCGATCGCCCCGTGCCTACAAAGACTCGCACCAAGCACGTTCTGCCGTCCAGTGTCTGTCTGAAGATTCATAAATCCTCAACCCATCCAACCCGGCATTTTGGATCATCTCCTCAATTTCATCCAGCGTAAATGCTGCTTGCAACGAATCGCTGAATAACTGTTTCTGATGCGCGTTGCAATCTCCCGCATACAGATTGACTAAATTATCCCTGATTTCCGCTTTTTCCGGCCGCAGCAAATCCCGCAAAAAAATTGCTCCCTGCGGCTTCAACACCCGCTTGACTTCCTGCAAAAACGGCAGCGGATCGGGCAAATGGTGGATAATGCTGTTGGAAATCACCATGTCAAAATAACTGTCTGGATACGGCATGGCTTTAGCATCAATTAATTCGAGACTAATTTGCGATCGCACGCCCGCCTTTTCCAAATTTTGGGCCCCGACTTTCAACATATTTGCCGACAAATCGATGCAAGTCAATTTCCATGCTTGCCGGAGTTGACAAAGGGCGATCGGAATTCTCGCCGTACCCGTCCCCGCATCCAAAACGTTTCCAAAAACCGGCCCCAATGCCGCAGCACTCTGAGCAAAAGCAGCATTAACCTCAGTAAAGTCCATCGAATCGTATTCGATCGCCTCTTCCAACGAATCCATCACTTCCGGTTCCAAAACTCGCTGCATAAAATTTATCTCGTTATCTGGCATTTCCATATAGGGGTTCAGTTTCGCCTGCAAAAGCTCGACTAACTCCGGTTCCATATATTCGTAATTGTCCGGGATTTGCAGGCAAATAACTTTCTTGCCTTCGAGACTTTTGGGAAATTTGCTGCGAAGTCGATCGCCATGCTTCTTCTCCATCACAAATATCCAATCTGCCCAACCGACAAGACCCTCAGTTACTCTAATTCTTGCACCTTTTTCCGTTCCCGCCGATCGCACGCTGTAGCCACTGACCTTCTGGCATATCTTCTCGGGGTAGTCCTAAACAAGTAATGATAAATTGTAGTGATGGATAAAATACCAAATCGCACCGATGTGATTATTTAATGAC
>NZ_JAUBQR010000253.1:0-8995 GCF_036701385.1 Microcoleus sp. Pol12B4
AGTTCCCTAATTAAATTCACTAATGATAGCCGTAGAAACAGAACGCAACTGGAAACCCGTTATTAAAGAATTCGAGGCTGTAGTCGGCAAAAATGGGGTGGTACAGCGCCGCGAAGAATTGATTGTCTACGAGTGTGACGGACTCGCCAGCTACCGCCAGCGCCCCGCCATGGTGGTATTGCCTCGAACTACCGAGGAAGTGGCGCAAGTGGTCAAAATATGCGATCGCAACTCAATTCCCTGGGTGGCTAGAGGCGCAGGCACTGGCCTTTCCGGCGGCGCTTTGCCTGTAGAAAATTGCGTGCTGATTGTCACTGCCCTGATGCGAAAAATCCTCAAAGTAGACTTAGAAAATCAGCAAGTAGTGGTGCAGCCGGGAGTAATTAATAACTGGGTAACGCAAGCAGTTAGCGGCGCCGGTTTCTACTACGCGCCAGATCCTTCCAGTCAAATTGTTTGTTCGATTGGCGGCAACGTTGCCGAAAATTCAGGGGGCGTTCACTGCCTCAAATACGGAGTCACAACGAATCACGTTTTAGGATTAAAATTGGTACTTCCCGATGGTTCAATTGTCGATGTCGGTGGCGAAATTCCCGAAATGCCCGGTTACGATTTAACTGGTGTATTTGTCGGTTCCGAAGGCACTTTAGGAATCGCCACAGAAGTTACTTTGCGAATTCTCAAAGCGCCGGAATCGATTTGCGTTCTCCTAGCGGATTTTTCCAGTATAGAAGCAGCGGGCGAATCAGTTTCCGATATTATCAGCGCTGGCATTATTCCCGGCGGCATGGAAATCATGGATAACATCAGCATCAATGCTGTGGAAGATGTGGTGGCAACTGGATGTTATCCCCGCGATGCGGCGGCAATTCTCCTCGTAGAAATCGACGGTTTAGAAGTGGAAGTTGCCACAAACAAACAGCGGATTGCTGATATTTGCAAGCATAACGGAGCGCGAAATATCACGACAGCAAGCGACCCGGAAACCCGCCTAAAAATTTGGAAAGGCCGGAAAGCTGCTTTTGCGGCGGCGGGTCATCTCAGCCCGGATTATTACGTGCAAGATGGCGTAATTCCGCGAACGCAAATGGCTTATGTTTTGAAAGAAATTGAGGGTTTGAGCGAGAAATACGGTTATCGGATTGCTAATGTATTTCACGCGGGAGACGGGAATTTGCACCCGCTGATTCTGTACGATAACTCGGTAAAAGGTGCGCTCGAAAAGGTGGAAGAATTGGGCGGGGAAATTCTCAGGCTTTGCGTGAAAGTTGGGGGAAGTCTTTCCGGGGAACACGGCATCGGTGCTGACAAGAAGTGTTTTATGCCGGATATGTTTTCCGAGGTAGATTTGGAGACTATGCAGTGGGTGCGTCAGGTGTTTAATCCGAAAGGTTTGGCGAATCCTGGGAAAATGTTTCCGACGCCGAAGACTTGCGGGGAAGCGGCGAGGGCTAAGGTTGAAACTTTTAAGAAGTTGGAGGGTGCGGAGGTTTTTTAATTCGCTATTTATGCGGGTAAGGTGAGCCGAAAAGCACCTGATAATTGTCTCTACAATGGGGAGGCTTTGCCTCTAAGTATGCGTTCCCAGCCAGAGTCTGGGAACGAGAAAAAACAATTTTTCTCGTTTTTTAGGAGTGGGAGCGTCCCGCTCGCTTGTTTGCCTATATATCAAGTTGGTAAGGTGCAGATTGCACATTCCGCACTAAGGTGCGATCGGAATTCTGATAGTAAATTCTGTGCCCTTGCCCAATTCCGAAGTACAATTTAATTCGCCTTTGTGTCTTTCTACAATAATTTGGTAGCTAATTGACAAACCCATTCCCGTGCCTTTGCCAATGGGCTTGGTAGTAAAAAATGTATCGAATATCCGCTGTTTGATTTCCTCAGTTATTCCCGGCCCGTTGTCAGCAATTTTAATTTCTACAAAATTGCCCACCACTTGCGTACCAATCCTAATCTGGCTAGGATTTTCTAGCATTTCTTGAAAATTTGGCTTATTCTTGGCATCTTCTAAAGCATCGATCGCATTGCTGAGAATATTCATAAAAACTTGATTGATTGGTCCAGCAAAACACTCAACAGTCGGCAATTCTCCGTATTGTTTGACAATTTGAATTGGCGGCTTTTCTCCATTCCCTTTCAAACGGTGATTGAGAATTAACACCGTGCTGTCAATACCTTCGTGGATGTTAACGGGTTTCATCTGTGAATCGTCGTGCCGCGAAAAGTTCCGCAGCGACTGCACAATTTGGCAAATCCGCTCGACACCAACGCTCATTGAAGACAGTATTTTAGGTAAATCTTCAGCTAAAAAATCGAGTTCATTTTCTTCTCTTTCCTGTTGAATTTGCGCGACTGGATTAGGATAATGCTTTTGGTAAAGTTCGAGGTGGTCAAACAAGTCTTGAGTATAATTTGTGAGATGAGCGAGATTGCCATAAATGAAGCTGACTGGGTTGTTAATTTCGTGAGCGACGCCGGCAAGTAGCAATCCCAAACTAGACATTTTTTCGCTTTGAACTAATTGGGAATTAGTGGCTTTTAGTTCGTTAAGTGTGGCTGCTAGTTGAGCGGCTTGTTCTCTGCTTTGTGCTTCGGAATTATGCAAGGCTTCTTCAGCTTGTTTGCGCTCAGTGATGTCTCTCTGTACGCCAATAAAATGAGTTAATTTGCCCATTCGATCGCGCACAGGAGAGATTGAGAAACAATTCCAGAAAGCGGTTCCATCTTTGCGGTAATTCTTTAATATTACCTTGCATTCGCTTTCTATTTGCAAGGCCTGGCGAATTATTTCTACTGCCGCCGGGTCGGTATCGCTTCCGTGCAAAAATCGGCAGTTTTTTCCAATAATTTCCTGCCTCCGATAACCTGTCATGCTTTCAAATGCAGGATTGCAATAAATAATTGGATGTTCTGGGTCAGTGGCGTCAGAAATCGTAAATCCGGTGCTAGTAGCTGCTATAGCTCGATCGTACAACCAAAGCATTTCTTCTGCGCGTTTGCGATCGGTAATGTCCCGCAGCGTAGCTAAATAAGCCATTTCTCCGTCCCATTCCGTTTCCACCACCCGCATTTCTACTACAGCATTTGCTTTTTGCTTGCGAATAGCTTCAACTTCTGTTTGCACGACGCGAGTTCCTGGTGCTTCTGTTTTTCCAACTTGGGGAATAATATCCGTGGCCATCTCAAGGTCGCAAGCTGAAACTTCTACTACTAAATTGCCAAAAAATGCTTGCCCTAGAAGTTCCTCTGCGGTGCAGTTAAACAGCGCTTCTGCTGACGGGTTGGCAAAACAAATAAGTCCTAGCTTGTTGACGATTGCGATGCCGTCGGCATTTTTTTCGATCACATTCCTAAAGCGAGATTCGCTAGCTTTCAAATCCTGCTTTAGCTGTTCCATTGCTCGCTCCATCTGCTGCAATTCGCACAGACTAAGACTATAAGCTTCTGAAATGTTGGCCTGTGCCCAATTCTCGGCTCTTTTTTTGGGCATCTCTTGGTAGTCTGTTCTATTATTCATACTTTGAGCAGTTTTTTTATGTTTCCTGCTAATATTACTGAGCTTATTTTCTGGATCGGCTTCTTGAAAAAACATATTTCTACCCTACCCAATTATTTTTTACATTCAGATATTGCGATCGCCCAATTTTTCTGGAAATTTAGGGAGATAGCAATTTACAGCCGATGCTAGCACATTACTTTTAGAATTCATCCTAAAACATCGTTAAAATTTAAGCGCGATCGTTCTCTAATTATCTATTACGTTTTATTAAGTAATTTCAACAACATTCATACTTACGTAGAAAGAGGAATTGTGCAGGATCTATATGGCTTCAATCCCCCTCGCACTCACAAAATAACCAGTTCCACGCGCAAGCCCTAAATATTTAGAAGCCACTGGTCAGTATAAAATATTATAGAAGTTGAGAAAAAATATAGTTTAAAATGAGCGAACTCATCCTTAAATGCTCACAAATAATCATAATTAGCAATTACCAAATCATCTCCCTGCAGGCAGATGTGATATAGAATATAACCTATCTATTTTTGCGATCGCAACTTCAAACCAATGGCACGTCTAGCACTTCTGAGCACATCCAATAAAAGCGGACTAATCGACTTAGCGCGCAGTCTAGTAGAAGAATTTGAATTTGACATAATTAGTAGTGGCGGGACAGCAACGGCCCTCAAAGAAGCAGGCATCCCAGTGACCAAAGTTGCGGAATACACTGGTTCTCCCGAAATTTTGGGAGGGCGAGTCAAAACACTTCACCCACGAATCCACGGTGGCATTTTAGCACGCCGCGATGTACCGGAAGACCTCGCAGATTTAACAGCAAATCAAATTCGGGCGATCGATCTAGTTGTAGTCAATTTGTATCCATTTGAAGAGACAATTTCTAAACCAGGAGTTAGTCTAGCCGACGCAATTGAGCAGATAGATATCGGCGGGCCGGCAATGTTGAGAGCTTCCGCCAAAAACCACGCTCATTTGACAGTTTTGTGCGACCCCGAACAGTACAATACTTATTTAAAAGAACTGCGGGAAAATGGTGGCGAAGCATCCTTAGAGTTTCGGCAAAGATGCGCTCTAGAAACCTTCAAACATACAGCCAACTACGATCGCGCGATCGCAACTTATCTCAGCAGCAGCCAATCCGCTGAAAAATCTTCGCTACCCGACCAATTTAATTTATCAGGAAAAGAGTTGCAAACTCTGCGCTACGGCGAAAATCCCCATCAAGCTGCCACCTGGTATCAAAGCGGAAGTACACCGACAGGTTGGACGACTAGCACCATCCTGCAAGGCAAAGAATTAAGCTACAATAATTTAGTAGATTTAGAAGCAGCAAGGCGGCTGATCGTAGAATTCCCCGACACCCCCGCCGCCGCTATTCTGAAGCATACAAATCCTTGCGGTACAGCCTTGGGAATAACTATTTCTGAAGCGTATCAAAAAGCATTCGACACCGATTCAGTCTCAGCTTTCGGCGGAATTGTCGCCCTCAACCGCCCCATTGATGCTGCTACCGCCACGGCGTTAACTCAAACATTTTTAGAATGTATAGTCGCGCCGGGGTGCGAACCAGAAGCCGAAGAAATTATCAAGAAAAAGGCGAAAGTTCGAGTATTAATTTTGCCAGATTTGACTCAAAGGCCGCCACAAACTGTTAAAGTTATTGCAGGCGGTTTGCTGGTGCAAGACTCAGATAATATAGTAGAAGAAACTAGCAAATGGCGGGTTGTTACTGAGAAACAGCCGACGGCGGGAGAGTTAGAAGAATTGGTGTTTGCTTGGAAAGTAGCGAAACACGTCAAATCAAATGCGATCGTTGTGACGCGCGATCGCACTACAATCGGTGTCGGCGCCGGACAAATGAATCGCGTGGGTTCGGTTAAGCTAGCATTGGAACAAGCAGGAGAGAAGAGCAAAGGAGCGATTTTGGCAAGCGATGGTTTCTTTCCCTTCGACGATTCAGTCAAAACTGCGGCTGAGGCGGGCATAATTGCGATCGTCCAACCCGGCGGAAGTATGCGCGATCGAGATTCCATAGAAGCAGCCAACCAACTCGGAATCACAATGGTTTTCACTGATATCCGCCACTTCTTGCATTAGGAATAATACCTAAAGCAATTCTCAATTGTGTATTTTATTGTAGGGATACAATAGTGTTTATTGGTCTTAACTTAAGTCGGAAATTCTTTGTATCTCTGCTTTTACTCTAAGTCTCGATCCCCTTAAATCCCCCTCCCGGGGGACTTTGAGAAAACCCCTGTCCCCCCCTTCTTAATGGGAATTTAGACACTCTTGTCCCCCCCTTTTTTAAGGGGGGTTAGGGGGGATCTGGAAGGCTATGACACCAATCAACACTGTTATGTCCTACCAAATTCCCAGTTGCGTCCTTCAAAAATTATGACTTACACTCAACCGCAAATTAAACCCCAAGACATAAAAGTCAAAATCCTCCTCACAGGCGGACATCAGTGCACCGTCACCCTCAAATCTGATACACCTTTATTGCACAGCCTGATCAAAACATTAGTCGATCGCACCCAACAAACACTCAGTTTTTCGCCCTTATTTCAAATCCCCATAGACGAAGGGCGTTCCGCCCTTTCTTTTCCCGGCGAACACCTAGTGGGATTAGTCACCGAACCCCCCATTTACTTGCAGCAACTGGAACTGCAGCAGCTTGCAACTCCCGTAGAAATTCCCGCCGCAGAAATTCCCACCCCTGCACCGCCTGTAAATGACGATTTAATATCTCGCTACGCCCAAATAGACAACTTTTTGACCCCCGCAGAAAAGAATAAACTCATCAAATATGTCTTGGCAAAAGAATCAGAATTTGTGAGTACCAGCACCTCAACCAATGCCGAAGATTACCGCCGTTCGATGGTACTCCACTCGTTCCCCGAATTTTCGGAACTGATGGTTAATCGCATCAAAGCAATTCTCCCCGACGTGCTGAAAAGTTTAAATATTCCGTCATTTCCCCTGGGTGAGATAGAAGCTCAGCTAACCATGCACAACGACAACAACTTTTATAAACTTCACAACGACAGTGGCTCGCCCGATACAGCCAGCCGATTTTTTACTTACGTTTACTATTTCTATCGAGAACCCAAGGGTTTTTCAGGTGGCGAGTTACAGATTTATGACAGCAAAATCGAGAACAATTTTTATGTTGCGGACAAGACATTCAGAACTGTTGAGCCTCGCAATAACAGCATCGTATTTTTTCTAAGTCGCTATATGCACGAAGTTTTGCAAGTTAGCTGTCCCTCAAAAGCTTTTGCTGATAGCCGCTTTACTATTAACGGCTGGGTACGCAAAGCAAATTGAGGTTAATTCATAGTCCTGGACGCACTAATCACCTAATTATGTCATTCTGAGTGCAGCGCAGAATCTCCAATTATTGCCACGCCGTTACAATGCGTAAGTCCCGATATCTGAGATTCTTCACTTCCCAAAGCCTAGGCTCAGAATGACAGAATTACGTTACTCAAAACTATTTCATTCTTACTCCAAGGCTCCCGCACTTTTGAGCAATTTCACCACAATCGAATAACCTTTAAACTCAGCCAACATTAAAGCTGTATAATTGCCCGGATTTTTGTGGTTTATTTCTGCACCAGCAGCGATTAAAATATTGACTGCATCAGCATAACCCCGATGTGCAGCCCACATTAAAGCGGTTGCGCCCGAATCATCCACCAAGTTGACATCCGCGCCTTTTTCGACTAATAATTGGACGATCGCAATATAACCTCGATCGCACGCCTTCATTAAAGCCGTTTTCCCCAAATCCGCCGGGACATTGGGATCTGCACCGCCGTCAAGCAAAGCCTTCACCGTCTCGGTATGTCCGTGAAAAGCAGCCAGCGTCAAAGCAGTCTCCCCAAAGTTTTTCGCATTCAGAAACTCATCCCGATTTGAGTTTACTTTTTGCAGCAAAGCCGATACGATCGCACTATGGCCGTGAACAGCCGCCACCAGTAAAGGCGTATCGCCCAACCGATTTCTAGAACCGACACTAGCACCTCGGTTTAAGAGCAATTCCACCACATCTTCGCAGCCTTCAACCACGGCAAAATTCAAAGCAGTTTCATCATCTTTATCCTTAGCGTTGATATCCGCGCCAGCATCGAGTAAGATATGGGCGATCGCCGCATTTCCCCCAGCAGCAGCGGCCATCAAAGCCGTGCCCCCATCTCCATTTTTCACATTCGCATTAGCACCCGTACTAAGCAAAGTTTGCACCACATCAGTATTGCCGGAATCTGCCGCCAAAGTTAAAGCAGTTTCTCCGTTTTTGTCGGGAATTTCGACATCAGCACCAGCAGCCAACAGCGCCTCGACAACAGCCAAATTTTCCGCCGTCGCCGCCAGCATTAAAGCAGTTTTGCTTTCTAGATTTTTAACATTAGCATCCGCCCCACACTTGAGCAAAATTCGCACAATTTCAGCGCTTCCTTGACGGACAGCTAAAAACAGCATAGAATTGTCAGCAACAGCACCCGCATCCACTAAAGCTTTAACAATAGCTATATGACCCGATAAAGCAGCTATTTTCAAAGCCGAATCTCCATCTTTATCTCGGACATTTACATCAGCATTAGCATCAAGTAACATCCGCACAATATTGATATGGCCCTTGAGAGAAGCTGCCATCAAAGCCGTACTTCCATCATCATTTTTAGCATTAACATCAGCACCCGCAGCCAGCAACAGTCGCACAGAGTCAGCCTGTTTGTGAGCCGCCGCCAGCATCAAAGCCGTCAAGCCAAAACGCCTGCTCACCTGGTTGACATTAGCGTCATTGTTTAGTAGAGTACGCACGATTTCTGTATAGCCCTTTTGGGCAGCAAACATCAAAGCCGTCGTCCCCTCAGAGTCTTTGGCGTTAGCGTTAACATTCTTAGCGAGTAAAGCTTGGACGTGAATAATGTTGCCAGTCTTGGCGGCTTGAATCAATACAGCGTCTTGTTTAGTGGCAGGCATAATAGTCTCTCATACCGTATATTTTTACCGTCGCACGAGACGGCCTGACTGGTATGCTAAGTTTTATGAAGTATGTTTGCCAATCCTCAGAACACTATGAATCTCGAAATTCCTCAGTCAGTGAAAGTTTGGAGCCAATTCATCCACCCAATTTTAATGTGGGTACTGCTGGCTATCTCATTGTATGCTTTGTATCTCGGCATTCAAATCCGACGTACCAGAAGTGCCGAAGGCGAACTCAAAAAAGAGTTAATTAAGGGCAAATTCAACGTCAAGCACCACCAGATGGGTTCTTTGCTGTTAGCCTTAATGGTTACAGTTGCGATCATCGGGATGGCCGTCACCTACATCAACAACGGCAAGCTATTTGTCGGCCCGCACTTGCTAGCAGGGTTGGGAATGATGGCAATAATTGCGATCGCAGCCTCGCTGACTCCTTTGATGCAAAAAGGCAATGATTTGGCGAGAAACACTCACATCTTTCTGAAT
>NZ_JAUBQR010000254.1:0-8995 GCF_036701385.1 Microcoleus sp. Pol12B4
AGAGGTACTGGAATCATAATGAATCCTCCTGTATTTATTGTTTTAAACACTGCATAGCCCTTAACTGAACCGTATTGAATTAAAATTAGTGCAGAATAAAACGATAGCATTACTGTGCATGACTACCAAACTTTTTTCTGTTAAAATTAGATAGCTTGAGGGTAAATACTAAAAATTTCAATGAGGACTTAGGCTATGGAAAAGCGACAATTGGGAACATCACAAATTCAGATTACCCCGATAATTATGGGAACTTGGCAAGCTGGCAAGCGGATGTGGGTGGGAATTGAGGATGCTGAAACTGTCAAAGCAATGCGTGCCGCTTTTGAGGCAGGTATTACCACCTTTGATACGGCTGAGGTTTACGGAGAAGGGCATTCGGAACAAATTATCGGTCAAGCACTTTCAGAGGTGCGATCGCAAGTAGTGTATGCTAGCAAAGTTTTCGCCAACCACCTGAAACCCGAGTTGGTAATCGAAGCCTGCGATCGATCGCTAAAAAACCTCAACACCCATTATATTGACCTTTACCAAATCCACTGGCCCGCTGGCACTTGGAATTCCGAGTTAGTGCCAATTGCAGAAACAATGGACGCCCTGAACAAGTTAAAAGAACAGGGAAAAATTCGGGCGATCGGCGTTTCCAACTTCTCCCGTATCCAAATAGAAGAAGCGGCCCAATACGGACGCATCGACAGCTTGCAACCACCATATTCTCTGTTTTGGCGCTGGGTAGAAAAAGATGCTATGTCCTATTGTGTGGACAATCATATCTCAATCATTGCCTATTCATCTCTAGCTCAAGGAATATTGACAGGTAAATTCGGGCCAGAACACAAGTTTGAAGAAGGCGACCACCGCGCCAAAAATAAGCTGTTCATCAAAGAAAATTACGACCGAGTGCAAACAGCATTAAATCAACTCAGAGCAATTGCCGATCGCCACCACACAAGCTTAGGAAATTTAGCTTTAGCGTGGTTGATTTCCCAGCCGCAAACAAATGCAATTGTCGGCGCGCGCGACGGGGAACAAGCAGCCGAAAATGCTAAAGCTGCTGAGGTAAAATTGAGTGAAGAGGACTTAAAAGAAATTGACGCGATCGGGCGAACCGTCACCGATCGTCTAGACGACAATCCAGTAATGTGGAATTTTTAAAATAGAACTGACGCAACTGGCATATATAGTAAGGTGCGTCAGAACCTACATCCTAGATAATCATCCTAGAAATTCGTATGACGCACCCTACAAGTCGATGGGAGTGTGACTTGTGCAAGAGGTATAATATTTACTGCACTGTGGAAATATTCAAAAAGTTAAAATCCAAAATCTAAAATCCGAAATCTAAAATCGAATGAGTTACTGTCTAAACCCCAACTGTTCAAAGCCGCAAAATCCCCCCGCAGTCAAATTATGCAAAAATTGCCGGTCGAAACTGCTGCTGCGCGATCGCTACCGGGCTATAAAGGCGATCGGACAAGGCGGTTTTGGTAGAACATTCCTCGCCGTTGACGAAGACAAACCCTCAAAACCTCGCTGCGTCATCAAACAGTTTTTACCCCCAGAAATCCAACTCATCCCATCAGCAAGCAATCGCAACAGCAAAAAAGCAGCCGAACTTTTTGAACAAGAAGCAATGCGATTAGACGAATTGGGCAAACACCCTCAAATTCCAGAACTATTAGCCTATTCCATCCAAGACAGCAGACAATATGTAGTCCAAGAATTTATCGACGGGCAAAATTTAGCACAAATTGTAGAAACAGAAGGCATATTTACAGAAAATCAAATTCAAGACTTACTCAATAGCTTATTACCCGTCCTTCACTTCATCCATTCCCACAACGTTATTCACCGAGACATCAAACCCGGAAACATCATCCGCCGCGCCGACAAACAATTAGTTTTAGTAGACTTTGGCGCCGCAAAAATTGCCACAGGTACAGCATTACTCAAAACAGGAACCAGCATCGGCAGCCCCGAATACATCGCCCCCGAACAAGCTAGAGGCAAAGCATTTTTTACCAGCGATTTGTACAGTTTAGGCGTAACTTGTTTGTATTTGCTAACTCAAGTTTCCCCTTTTGACCTGTTCGATCCTGGTGAAGATGCCTGGATCTGGCAGCAGTATTTAGCCAATAACCCGGTGAGTGAACAACTCGGAAAAATTTTAGACAAAATGATTCAAAATGCTACTAACCGCCGCTATCAAACTGCTGTTGAAATATTAAAAGAAATTAATCCCCAAGTTGCGATCGATCTAGCAATCTCTCAAACAAATTCCAAGTTAGTTAAACCAGGAAAAACTCCCGCCCCGCCCCAACAGCAAACCTATAACTGGCAATGTCTTCACACCCTAACAGGTCACAAAAACTTAATTTACTCTGTTGCTTTCAGCCCCAACGGAGAAGTTGTAGCCAGCGGCAGCGATGACAAAACAATCAAGCTGTGGGGAGTTGAAGACGGGCAAGAAATTGTCACCCTTACAGGACACGCTAACTCGGTTTATACAGTAGCTTTCAGCCCGGACGGACAGACACTAGCCAGCAACAGCCACGACAAAACTGTTAAACTTTGGCGTATGAAAGATGGACAAGAAATCCGCACCCTGAGCGGTCACAGTAACTCAGTTTACGGCGCAGCTTTCAGTCCTGACGGCGAAATTATTGCTAGCTGCAGTTGGGACAAAACAATCAAGATTTGGCGAGTCAAAGACGGGCAAGAAATTCGCACGCTTGCGGGCCACACCAATTTAGTTTATTTTGTTGCTTTTAGCCCTTATGGAGAAACTATTGCTAGCTGCAGTTGGGACAGAACAGTCAAAATTTGGCGAGTTAAAGATGGGAAGCTACTTCGCACAATTACAGGTCATACAGACTCGGTTCGCTGCATAGCTTTTAGTCCAAATGGAGAGTTTTTGGCTAGCGGCAGCCATGACAATACTATTAAAATTTGGTGGGTCAAAGATTGGCAAGAAGTTTTAACTATCACAGGACATTCTTGGTATGTTGATTCTATTGCTTTTAGTCCCGATGGCGAGATTCTGGCTAGCAGCAGCAATCAAACTATCAAGATTTGGCGAGTGAAAAACGGTCAAGAAATCTGTAATATTGCAGGTCATACTAACTCTGTTTATTCTGTTAATTTTAGCCCGGAAGGAGAGTTTTTGGCTAGCGGCAGCAGTGACAAAACTATTAAGATTTGGCAGAATATGATGTTTGTTTAATTGCCCATAATTAAAGTTGTAAGTCATGATAAAGATTGTAACCAAAAGATTTCTGCTGCGTGACTTTGTAGATGCCGATCGATCGCCATTCTTGGACTATCAAGCCGATCCGCGCAACCAGACATTTTACGAACCCGATCGGTCTAGTCCCGACCATGCCGCACGTCTATTCGAGATGTTTCAGGCATGGGCAATCGCTAGCCCTCGACTCAATTACCAACTGGCGATCGTACAACGACATGAACCTTACGCGCTTGTCGGTTGCTGTGGACTGCGGGGAGAGTTGTGCGAAACTGGCGAGATGGAATTTGGTCTCGAACTAGCACCAGCCTATTGGGGGCGATATGCCTACGCGATCGAGGTGGGGCGTGCGCTGCTCGACTTTGGGTTCGCAAAACTGGATCTGAAGGCGATCTCCGGGTCTACCGTGAGTGCAAATACCCGGATCGCTCGGTTGGCCCAGTGGATAGGAGCAGAGGTGGTTGCTACCCGCCCAGGGTCCTCATGGATGTCCGATCGCGGTTGGAGCGAGGTCGATTGGCGGATTGCACGGGCGCAATGGGAGCATCGTACTCTGCGGCACGGGCGATAATATATGTTTGTTTTTGTAAACGGTTTATGAATGACGCAGCAGCCAATCAAATCCGTCAGCAGGTGGATGCCGTCTACCGATCCGAGTCGCGTCGCGTTTTAGCTACCCTGATCCGACTCCTGGGCGACTTTGATCGCGCCCAAGAGGCGATGCACGAAGCCTTCGCTGCGGCTGTAGCGCAATGGCCCCGCGACGGTATTCCCGCTAACCCGCGATCGTGGCTTGTATCTACGGGTCGCTTTAAAGCGATCGACACCATCCGCCGTCGCGCCCGCTTTGATACGCACTTGGCAGAACTCGCTCAACAACTCGAGCCGAGTGACAGCACAATCGAGGATGACGAGGACGTTGAGGACGATCGCCTGCGCTTGATTTTCACTTGCTGTCACCCGGCCCTGTCGCCAGAAGCTCAGGTGGCGTTGACGCTGCGGGAAGTTTGCGGACTCAGTACCGAGGAAATTGCCAGCGCCTTCCTGATTGCTCCCCCCACGTTGGCGCAGCGGATCGTGCGGGCCAAGGCGAAGATCCGCGACGCACGCATTCCTTATCAAGTGCCGTCGAAAACCGATTTGCCCGATCGATTGGACACCGTGCTTCAAACGATCTACCTGGTGTTTAACGAAGGGTACGCGGCCTCATCTGGCAGAGCGCTGACGCGGGCAGATCTCGCTGACGAAGCGATCCGTTTGGGACGGCTGGTAATGGAACTGTTGCCAGACTCCGAAGTAATTGGACTCCTGGCGCTGATGCTGCTGCAAGAATCGCGGCGCACCGCCCGCACTTCCTCCACAGGCGACCTCATCCTTCTAGAAGACCAAGATCGATCGCTCTGGAATCAAGCACAAATTTCTGAAGGCTGGTTACTGGTGCAGCAATCGCTATCATCAGGACGGTTTGGTTCGTACACGCTTCAGGCTGCGATCTCAGCGGTGCATTCAGAGGCCCAGAGTGCTGCTGCAACCGACTGGGCGCAGATTGTGGGCTTATACGACCTGCTCGTGCAATTAGAGCCGTCGCCCGTTGTTGCCTTAAATCGGGCGGTGGCAGTGGCAATGCGGGATGGCCCCTTAGCGGGACTGCAATCGATCGACCAAATATTAGGGCGTGGCGATTTGGCCGACTACCATCTGGCACACTCCGCGCGAGCCGATTTGTGTCGGCGGCTGGGCAGAACGGCTGATGCCAGAGAATCCTACCAAAAGGCGCTGGCGATCGTGAAACAGGAACCCGAGCGTCGTTTTCTCGAAAAACGCCTTCGCGAGTTAGGGTGAAAACATTTTTTGCTTTGCTGTCGATTTGCAGCTTCGCCGAACGACTACTAAATGAAGGCGACTATCTCAGATCGAATTTTGGAGTAACGATGAAATACATATTGCTGATTTACAGCGACGAAAATGCCTGGACTGAAAGCGAGCTGCAGCAATGCTACGCCAAGTCTTTGCAGCTAACCCAAGAACTGCAAGCAAACGGTCAATATTTGGGTGCTTCGCCGCTACACTCGATCGCCACAGCAACCAGTATTCGAGTGCGTGACGGCAAAAAACTTGTCACTGATGGGCCGTTTGCGGAGACGCGCGAACAACTCGGCGGCTACTTTCTGATCGATGCCAAGGATCTTGACGAAGCGATCGCGATCGCAGCACGCCTACCAAGCGCCAGTAAAGGTACGGTTGAAATTCGCCCGATCGTGGAACTGTCGGGCTTGCCATCAGACCAGTAGTTGCTGTCAGTACCGCTCAACGCAGGCTTCCACATCCGCACTGACAAACTTTTCCAGAAAAAATGTTCAACTTGTCGATCGCACTCACCTCTATTCGACTAGATGGTAGAGCAAGGGTTAGCAGCTTTCAATCTGCGCCCGGAAAACCAATCGACATCAATAAGGAGATACCACTATGACAATGACAACCGAAATCACTAAAACACAAGACGAAGCCCTGATTCGACAAATCATCGCAGATACGGCCAGTGCCATCTGCGCCAAAGACCTCGATCGCATCATGGCGCACTACGCCCAAGATGTGATTATTTTCGATGCAATACCGCCGTTCCAAACCAGAGGTGCAGATGAATTTCGACGGACGTGGGAGGCCTGCCTGCCTTGCTTCCCGGACTCCTTCGGGATTGAGATGCGAGACCTCAGCCTTACCGTGAGCGGTGATTTGGCGATCGCGCACTGGCTTTTTCACTTCACAGGGATGCCAAAAGATCACCCAGGGGCGCAGATGTGGATGCGAATGACCTCTGCGTGCCAGCGGAAGCAGGGCAGATGGCAGATTGTGCACGAGCATTGCTCTGTACCCTTCGATCCAGAAACGTCTAAAGCCGTTTTCACGAGCGCACCTTAGCCCAGCTCAACAACCACAAACAAAAGGAGATTTCACTATGAAAGTCATGGTTCTAGTCAAAGCTACCGAAGACTCAGAGGCAGGCGTCATGCCCAGCGAACAGCTTCTGACGGAAATGGGGGAATACAACGAAGCATTGGTCAAGGCGGGAATTATGCTCGCTGGCGAAGGGCTACATCCCAGCTCAAAAGGAGCGCGGGTGAGGTTTTCAGGCACAAATCGCAGCGTGACTGACGGGCCGTTCACAGAGACAAAAGAGCTGATTGCCGGATACTGGATCTGGCAAGTGCAGTCGATGGACGAAGCCATCGCCTGGGTCAAACGCTGCCCCAACCCGATGCCAGGAGAATCCGAGATCGAAATTCGCCCGATCTTTACAGAAGAGGACTTCGGCGAATCCTTGACGCCCGAACTCAGGGAACAGGAAGAACGCATTCGGGCGGGGGCAGAAAAACTCCAGCATTCTTGAGGGCATAAATACTGCCTAACTTTTTGTTTGGCAGCCACATCATTTCCCGTGAATGGATTGCTCGATCGACTATTAACCAAAGGAGTACATGATGCAATCGAATACTTATCTCTTTTTTGACGGTGAATGCAAAGCTGCATTTAAATTCTACGAACAGTGTTTTGGTGGCAAAATCGACGGGATGATGACCTATGGGGATGCGCCCATGTCTGAGGAAATTCCCTCCGAACAGCGCGATCGAATCATGCACGCCAACTTAACTGTTGGTGGAATGGTATTGATGGGTTCTGACACTCCACCCGATGACTTTAAAAAACCACAGGGATTCTCTGTGAATCTTCAATTTGACGATCTGGTCGAAGCGGAGCGGATCTTCCAAAAATTGGCAGAAAACGGAACGGTAAAGATGCCATTCCAAGAGACCTTCTGGTCTACCCGTTTTGGAATGCTTGTCGATCGATTTGGCACACCGTGGATGATTAATGTCCAGCCAGCTACCTAACCCTTTCAAGTTGGCTCACAGGCGTTACCCTTCAATTCAAACATTAGCGAAAAATCGTTAATGTTTCACCTTGCGATCGAAGTTAAAAAGGAGAAAACATGGCTACTAAAATTTTCGTGAATTTACCCGTCAAAAATCTCGATCGGTCTGTCGAATTTTTTACTAAACTTGGATTCAGTTTTAACGCCCAGTTTACTGACGAAACTGCCACTTGTATGGTAGTGAGCGAAGACATCTTCGTCATGCTTTTGACAGAAGCCAAGTTCAAGGAATTTACACCCAACGCAATTTGCGATGCCACCAAGAGTACAGAAGTGCTGGTGTGCTTGTCTTCCGAGAGCCGAGAAGAAGTGGATAAAATGATTGGCAAGGCAGTTGCTGCTGGCGGAACTACCTACAATGAACCCAAAGACTACGGATTTATGTATGGTCATGGCTTTCAGGATTTAGATGGCCACATTTGGGAAACTGTATTCATGGAACCCAGTGCAGTCAATCAAGGTTAGGCATTTTCTATCTGCTTCGTGAAAACAATACAAAGCTCTTCTCAATGGGTCCAAGTTAGCGATCGCATTGAGAAGAGCGATCGAATATCCAAAAAGACCGCATAAACCATGAATTCATCATCTAAACCAGTTGGCTACAACTGCGTTTCGCCCTATTTCGTTGTCGGTGGTGTAGCCATTGGTAACAAGTTAAGCTAAGAAAGCATTTGTCAGTCAGCAATTATGCTCAACATTTACTCGGATTTTGGGCCCAAAACTGAGATTTGGGCGATCGTGCGATCGTGCCGAGGGTGATATTTATACCTACTCCCTCTTAAATCGTGAATTTTCCACTCCTAAAAAAGCAGTTTTTTTGAGTAATATTACTGATTGACAAATGCAATTAAGTCTTAACTTGTCACCAATGGGTGTAGCAGAAACATCGCATTTCTCATCTGAGTATGGGGAGCGATCGAACTGAGGCGGTTCCCCAATGAATCGGAAAAGCCGATCGACTCTGAAGTCCGCATCAACGATACGGTAGTGATGATTGCTGAGGTCGGCGATGGCTGGCCATCCTTTTTTAAACAGAAGTACGATCGCCCTTCCTCCACCTCTTCAACAACTCCGGCGTCACCAGCCCTTGCGGAAAAAATATCGTTCCCAAAACTATCAACAACCCAAACACAATTAACCGCCCATCCCGCAGAAATTGCGCCAACCAAATCGGCAATCCCTGAATAGTTGCTATCCCCCTCAAAACCTCGGGTAAAGCAGTAAACACCATCCCACCCAAAACTGCTCCCAGAAAAGTTCTGCTACCACCAATCAACACAGAAGTCAAGTAAATAATACTAGCATCAAAAGTACCTTGACGGGCGTTCCAAGTATTGAGGAAATGAGCGCTAACGGCACCCACAACCCCAGCTAAAACAGCACCTAACGTGAAAGCCAGAACCTTATAAAAAGTTGGGTTAATGCCGATCGCATCAGCCGCCAACTCATCAGCGCGGATCGCTGCAAAAGCCCGCCCCACCCGAATCCGTTCCAGCCGATAGACAATCGCCATACTTACCAACAGTAAAGGTAGTACAATCCACAAATACTCGATCGGCGTCGCAAACGGTTGCGGAATCCCAAAAATGCCAACTGCGCCGCCAGTGATATCTAGATTCAGCGATAAAACCCGCAGAATTTCCACAAAAGCAATAGTGGCGATCGCCAAATAAATCCCACTCAACCGCAGCGCCGGAATTCCCACCAAAATCCCCAGGAACCCCGAAACAAACCCTGCAATTATCATCTCTAATAACAGCAAAGGCAGTGGAAATAAACCCCCTGTGGTTTGAAACACCGTCGTAGATAAAATCGCCGCA
>NZ_JAUBQR010000255.1:0-8867 GCF_036701385.1 Microcoleus sp. Pol12B4
GATGGGGTAGGTTCCGGCGTTGGAGATGGGGTAGGTTCCGGCGTTGGAGATGGGGTAGGTTCCGGCGTTGGAGATGGGGTAGGTTCCGGCGTTGGAGATGGGGTAGGTTCCGGCGTTGGAGATGGGGTAGGTTCCGGCGTTGGAGATGGGGTAGGTTCCGGCGTTGGAGATGGTGTCGGTTCCGGCGTTGGCGATGGTGTTGGTTCCGGCGTTGGAGATGGTGTTGGTTCCGGCGTTGGAGATGGCACCGAAGTAACGATCGCAATGTTGCCCTGAGTGTAACTGCTTGGCGGCACCGGCACCGCAAACTGTGGCGAAATTGTCTCGGAACCTGATGTAATGGCTCCCGCCGTCCCATTCGTTGTCGCATCGCCGACAATAAAAGGTGTAGTAGTGCCCCCAGCGTGTCGGATCGCGATCGCGCCACCACTTGTGCCATTAGCGCTGGAAATGCTCACATTTACACCGTTACTATCTGTAAAAGTCCCGCTGACTGTGAGAAGATTGCCAGCCGTGAGGTCAATACTGCCGCCAGTAGACTGGAGAGTGCCTGTAATGGCGATGTCGCTGGCAGCTTTGAGAGTAATATTACCGCCAGAAGTGGCGATCGCATCCAGGCCAATGTCCCCTCCCGACTCCAAAATCACAGGCCCGCCTGCTGTCGAAATCGCTCCCACTCCGATGCTATTGCCCGAAGCAACACCCCCAGAAGCAAAAAATGTCTCCCCTGCGGTGACATTCGGCGACAGATTCGCAGGATTCGCCAGAGTCGAAACGCCCGATCGCAGAATTAAAGCTGCACTACCTGAAAGCACCGCCGCATCTGGATCGGCAGAACCTGACAAAGTAGTATCTGGCCCAGTGATAGTAATATCTCCCGTCGCGATCGCGCCTTTTGCTTCTACCTTAAGTGAGGTGCCAGTATAATCCCCAAATCTGATATCTCCCTCGGAGCTAATAATCGGGTCGTACAAACTCACAAACCTGCCGCGCTCGCCAGACAATGTGAGAATACTTACATTACCTCCCGCAGCGAAGTGAGCATCGCCTGAAACATTGCCATTGCTCAATAATGTGATATCCCCTGCGGATTGGAATGCAGGGCTAGGGTTATTTAGGGCGAAGATATCAATATTTTGATTACCTTGTATAGTAAGATTGCCACCTACGATTGCCCTGAAAGGATAACTTCCATCCCGTACCCGCACCGTATCTCCTGCCAACAGATATAAATTGTTCTCAGTAAGTAGCGGGCTTTCTACCAAAGTGAGATTACGTGCTGCCGAGAGAGTAGCATTCTGACTATTAACAATAGAACTAGCGATCGCCACGTCCCCGCTTTCCACCCTCAAACCCCCCGTCAAAACCACTTCTCCTGCACCGTTAACGGAGATACCAGTAGCAGAGTTCCCACCTGCGCCCGCAAGCAATTGCGGAAGAGACAAAGGCAGAGATAATTGACCATTCTGTACCAACAATCCCCCGTCAAAAACTCCGATTTCTAAACTTAATAAATGCCCTTGTTGACTAATACGAACAGCATTCTCACCGGGAACAGCAGCGACAATAATATTACCTTGGGAAGCCTTGAGGGAACCTGTGTTGACAACTGTGCCGCCAATTAAACTTATACTTTGCCCCGGCATGACTGCTAAATTACCTGCATTGATTATACTTCCCGGTTGGCTGAGATTAAAGTAAAAAGTGTTCGGAGTTCCTATCAGCGTACTGTAATCGTTCGATCCGGCAACATTGAAAAAAACCGAATCAAAACCGACGTTAGTAGCAGTAGTAGCTGTAAAAGCAGCCGGAAGATTCAAGCTAGCATTAGGGCCAAAGATAATGCCCGAAGGATTTATTAAAAACAAGTTGGAATTGCCGCCACTTACTTGAATTAAACCATTAATAATAGAAGGATTGCCACCTACTACCCGTCCTAAGATGTTGCGAATAGCGGGATTAGAGATAAAATTAGCAATCTGCCCTTCGCTAAGCCCAAACTGTTGAAAACTGTGGAAAAGATTCGCTCCATCTCTAGAAGTTTTACCACCTGTGATATTGAAGCGATCGCCGTTGTCAGGCGTGACAGTAGTGCCAGTGCGATCGGGTGCGGGAACAATGGGTTGTCCTTGTGCCACCGTTGTACTCAAAATAGTCGCTGCGATCGCTAGCATTGCAGCACCCTGTATAGAAAAAAAGGCTAGTTTCATTAGCTTTGAGCTGGCAGAACACGTATCTGACAATTATAACTTTAAGGTATTAGCTGCTCAGTGCGGTCAACTGCGGCGTAAACTTAGCAATTAAGAACCTCGTCACCATCAGGAAGGTTGCTATACCTGAAACCCACATTCTGCACCCTCAACTGTCACAATCGGTTTTTACTTATTTTTAGCCAGCAATAAAGCTAGAAATTATAGCTTTATACCGTACATTGACTGATAAAAAACCTTTTAAAGCCATAATTTATTATTGAAAAAATAGAGTTTTCTGCGTAATTTTGCTGTGTGATACGCCAGGCTGCGTAATGTGGGCTGAAAATCACAGAAAAAGTGCGATCGACTGTTGGTACACCATACAAATTAGGCGATCGCAATCGGGGCAACCCGAAAGTATTGGCAGGCTGGCACCCGAAAAACTAAACATTTGTTAACAAACCTTTTTTTTGCCTTTATAACGCGCTATTCTCTACACAAAGCTGGTGCGTTTTGGCTCCGCGTTAATATTTACCATAAAAATCAATATGCTCTCTATTGCAGGCGTTGCCGTCCAGACACTTCTCTATGAAAGCGCCAACTCTCTGGTTTACCGGGCGATTCGGGAAGCAGATAACCAGCCGATTATCCTCAAACTTCTCAAAGAAAGCTACCCCACACCTCAAGAATTGGTGCGCTACCGCACCGAATACCGCATCACCCAAGAGCTAAAAGAGCCAGGAGTCGTGCAGGTTTATGACTTGCAAAAATACCAAAACAGCCTCGTGATGTTTGTAGAGGACTTTGGCGGCGAATCCTTGACAATTTGGATGCAGCAGCGAAAGTTTACTTTGGAGGAATTTTTGCAAATTGCGATCGCCACAACTGAAATTTTAGGCCAAATTCACAGCGCAAACATCATCCACAAAGATATTAACCCCTCGAATATTGTTTACAACCCGGAAACGGAACAATTAAAAATTATCGACTTTGGCATTTCCACTCAGCTAAGCCGAGAAACACCGATACTGAAAAACCCCGGCATTCTGGAAGGAACCCTTGCTTACATCTCACCAGAACAAACTGGCAGGATGAATCGCACTCTCGATTATCGTACTGACTTTTACTCCCTCGGCGTCACCTTCTACGAATTGCTGACAGGAAAATTGCCTTTTGAGGCAGAAGATGCTTTAGAACTGGTTCACTGCCATATTGCCAGACAACCAGTTCCACCGCACGAAATCGAGCCAGAAATTCCGGTAATTGTCTCACAAATTATCAGTAAACTGATGGCGAAGAACGCAGAAAACCGCTATCAAACTGCATTAGGATTGAAGCAGGATTTAGAAACTTGTTTGTTTCAATTACAAGCAACGGGTAACATTGAGGAGTTTGCCTTGGGAACGCGGGATATTACAGACCGTTTCCTGATTCCCGAAAAGTTATACGGCAGGGAAACTGAAGTTTCTAATCTATTAGCAGCCTTTGAGCGAGTCAGTACAGGTAGCGCCGAAATGATGCTGGTGGCTGGCTTTTCTGGGATTGGTAAAACCGCCGTCGTGAACGAAGTTCACAAGCCGATCGCCCGACAGCGTGGCTATTTTATTAAAGGTAAATACGACCAATTTCAACGCAATATTCCCTTTAGTGCATTTGTGCAAGCATTTCGGGAATTGATGGGACAATTATTATCAGAAAGTGACTCTCAGTTACACAGATGGAAAACCCTGATTCTCACCGCAGTAGGCGAGAGTGGGCAAGTCTTGATTGACGTAATTCCTGAATTAGAACACATCATTGGCGCTCAAAGTCCTGCACTAGAATTGTCGGGGAGTGCAGCCCAAAATCGCTTCAATCTGCTGATGCAGAAATTTGTGCAAGTATTTACCCAAGCAGAACATCCCTTAGTGATGTTTTTGGACGATTTGCAGTGGGCAGATTCGGCATCGCTGAAATTGCTACAACTGTTGATGGAGGATACGGGGCATCTGTTAGTATTGGGTGCTTATCGGGATAATGAGGTATCACCGGCTCATCCGTTTATGTTGACTGTGGATGAGATTGTGAAGTCTGGGGCAGTCGTGAATACTATTACCTTGCAACCGTTGAGTTTAGCAGATCTCAATCAGTTGGTAGCAGATACGCTGATTTGCGATTTATCTTTTGTTCAACCTTTGACAGAATTGGTTTATCAAAAAACCCAAGGTAATCCATTTTTCTCGAATCAATTCCTCAAGGCGTTGTATGAAGATGGTCAAATTATTTTTGACTGGAAGGTACGGCATTGGCAGTGCGATATTGCCCAAGCTAGACTTACCCACGCCTCGGATGTGGTGGAGTTTATGGCGGCGCAATTGCAGAAGTTGCCTGCCAAAACTCAGGATGTTCTAAAATTGGCGGCTTGTATTGGGGCACAGTTCGATTTAGAAACATTGGCAGTAGTCAGCCAAGAATTACCAGAACAAACGGCATCAGCACTGTGGAAACCCTTGCAAGAAGGACTCCTTTTAGTAATTTCAGAACGCTATAACTTTATTCAAGCAGATACTCAATCCCCGAATCTATCTGTTGCTAATACCACTTATAATTTCCTGCACGATCGCGTCCAGCAAGCGGCTTATTCCCTAATCCCCGAAAACAAAAAACAAGCCACTCACCTCAAAATTGGACAGTTACTCCTACACAAATATTCGGACATAGAAAGAGAGGAAAAACTATTTGATATTGTGGGGCATTTAAATCAAGGAATTGAGTTAATCAATGAATTAAGCGAACGAGAAGCCTTAGCCAAACTCAACTTAGAAGCGGGAGGTAAGGCAAGAAGTTCTACCGCCTACGCTGCGGCAAATATCTATCTGCAAACAGGGATTGAGCTACTGACGGCCAACTGCTGGCAAAGTCAGTATGAGTTGACCCTGAATCTCTATATTGCTGCTGCCGAAACCGCCTATTTGAATGCTGACCTTGATGGTATGGAACAGATGGCAGCACAGGTTTTGCAAAAAGCCCAAACAATTTTAGACAAAGTTAAAATTTACGAAATTCAAATCGTCGCCCATACAGTCCAGAGCCAAATGCTAGAAGCGATCGCCGTGGGGAGAAATGCCCTGGGGCAGTTGGGTGTTCAACTCCCCACCAACGTTGATGGAGCTTTAATTAGTAAAGCGCTAAAAACCTTGACCCGCCAACTCCAGAACAGGCAAATTGAAGAACTGGTTGACCTGCCTATGATGACAAATCCACAGACTCAGGCAGCTATCCAACTGTTAGGAATATTACCTGTAGCAATTTTCCAGGGAATGCCCGGTTTGCTGCCCCTACTTAGCTCTACGATGGTGAATTTATCGCTCCAATTTGGGAATGCACCCGCATCGACGGTGGGGTACGCGATCCACGGCATGGTCTTGTGCGGCTTTTTGGGAGATGTAGAAACGGGCTATGGCTTTGGTAAATTGGCACTCTCATTGCTATATCGCTTCAATGTGCAGGAATTCAAGTCGATAATTTTACTGATGTTTGGGGCCTGTATTCAGCATCACCAAGAACCTCTCTTGGCAACGATACCGACGAGCAAAAATGGCTATACGGCTGGCATGGAAAGTGGCGACTTTCTATACGCTGGCTACAACATAATGGGTTACTTTTATGCCCATTTCTTCGGTGGGGTAGAACTAGATACTTGGGAAACCGAAATAGTAAATTACAGCGTTGCCTTGGCTCAGGTAAAGCAATATTCTGCCCAGGGCTTGTTGGATATGACGCAGCAGACGGTGAAGAATTTGAGGGAAGCCAGTACTCTGTCGGATTGCTTAATAGGCTCTGCCTACGATGAAACGGTGATGATTCCTAAGCACCATCAGAACAATGACCTGACAGCGATCGCCCTTGCTTACATCTATAAACTGCTGCTTGCGTACTCATGGGGTAATTACACGGCTGCCATAGACCATATTGCGAAAGCCAAGCCGTATTTGATGGCAATATCAGGACAAATTTTTGCTCCCATTTTTTATCTCTATGCAGCCCTGACACACTTAGCACTTTTACCCACACAGTCAGAGCAGGAGCAAGCTTCCATTCTCGCTGTAGTGGAAACAGATCAAAGCACGCTGCACCAATGGGCGAAAAATGCGCCCATGAATTATCTGCATAAATGGTATTTAGTTGAGGCAGAGCGACAACGGGTGTTGGGCAATAAAGCTGAGGCGATTGAAATGTACGATCGCGCGATTTATGGAGCAAAAGACAATAAATTCGTCAACGAAGAAGCATTAGCTAACGAACTAGCAGCCAAATTTTACTGGGAATGGGGTAAAGAGAAACTTGCTCAAACCTACATGATTGAGGCATATTATTGTTATGTTCAATGGGGAGCCACTGCTAAGGTAAAAGATTTAGAAACGCGATATCCCCAATTATTAAAACCTATTCAACCGAGAAATAAGAACACTAAAACTACCGCAAGAGTGACGACAGGTTCGGAATCTAACTTAGATATCACCACAGTAATGAAAGCTTCTCAGGCGATTTCCGGTGAAATAATGCTAGACAAACTAATGTCTATCTTGATGAAATTTTTGATGGAAAGTGCCGGGGCACAAAGAGGATATCTAATTTTATCAAGCCAGGGACAACTGTTAATTGAAGCTGAAGTCACAATAAATTCCCAACAAGTCACCCTGTTGCAGTCTATCCCCGTTGAAACCTCTCAAAAACTTTCCTCCGCAATTGTCAATTATGTGGCCCGCACTCAAGAAAGCGTGGTACTGGATGAGGCTTTCAGAAAAGGACAATTTACCAACGACCCCTACATCCAAAAGCATCAGCCCAAATCAATTTTATGCGTGCCGCTGATTAACCAATCTCAAATCGTCAGTATTGTTTACCTAGAAAATAATCTGACAGCAGGAGCTTTTACCCCAGAAAGAGTGGAACTATTAAAAGTGTTATCGGGACAGGCAGCTATCTCGCTTCAAAATTCTAAGCTTTATACAGAAGTCCGAGAAAGTGAGAACAGACTGACTCAATTTTTAGAAGCAATTCCAGTAGGTCTGACAGTGCTAGATGCTTCGGGCAAACCTTACTATATTAATCGCGCTGCTATTCAATTATTGGGTAAAGGAGTTATTCCTGAAGTCACCACCGAGCAAATACCAGACGTTTATCAAATCTATCAAGCTGGAACAGAGGAGGAATATCCCTCTGCCGAATTGCCAACTACGCGGGCGTTGAGTGGCGAAAGTGCCACTGTAGATGATATGGAAATTCACCAAGGCAACAAGATTATTCCGATCGAAGCTTGGGGTACACCAATTTATGATGAAAACGACAATATTTCTTATGCAATTGTAGCCTTTCAAGATATCACAGAGCGCAAAAAAGCCGAAACTGAGCGAATCAGGTTTACCAATGAACTGTTCCTGCTCAACAAAGCTTACGAGCGTTTTGTCCCCAATCAATTCCTCCACTTTCTAGAGAAAGCAAGCATTATAGATGTGGAATTGGGTGACCAAGTGCAGTTAGAAATGTCGGTGCTATTTTCCGATATTCGCGATTTTACTACGCTTTCGGAAAGTATGACACCGGAGGATAATTTCAAATTTATCAATTCCTATCTTTCTCGTATGGAACCTGTTATTAATGAAAATAAGGGGTTTATTGATAAATATATTGGCGATGCGATTATGGCGCTGTTTAGCGGTGAAGCAGATCATGCGGTGAAAGCGGGAATTGCTATGCTGCACTGCCTCGTTGAATACAATCAAAATCGCGCCAATTGTGGTTATCTACCGATTCAGATTGGGATTGGCATCAATACTGGAACTTTGATGCTGGGAACGGTGGGCGGTCAAAATCGCATGGACGGGACGGTAATCAGCGATGCGGTGAATTTAGCTTCTCGCGTGGAAAGTTTGACAAAAAATTATGGGGTGTCGCTGTTAATCACCCAGGAAACTTACTCGCGTTTAGAAAATCCATCCCAGTACGCAATCCGGACTCTCGATACGGTAAAAGTCAAGGGAAAATCTGAATTAGTAACGGTTTATGAGGTGTTTGATGCTGACGGGCTAGAAATTAAAGAGGGTAAGTTAGCTACGCTGGAATTGTTTGCAGAAGCCTTGGCAATTTACTCGGAAGGGAATTTCGCGGAAGCGGCGCGGCTGTTTTCCGAGTGTTGGCGTCACAATCAGGGCGATCGCGCGGCTAAAATTTATTGGGAACGCTGTCAGTCTGCATTGGTGAGTCGCACATAAATTAAATACCGGTCACACAATTTACATTAATTGGAACAGTCCCAAACTCGATTGCTACATTCTTTAAGGGGCAGATCATTTTCATTTTTCACGAGTGGTATTGGGGCGACCGTTGGGTGCAGTCTCGGTTCGAGGAAGTGTCGCTGCTGCGACTGAATCTGGGGAAAACCGCTAGTTTACTGCCGCTGCGTGGGTTTTTGGCGGGTAAGCATAAAGGCTCAGAGTTATGTGAAGCCGGATCGCTTCATTGAAGACTAGGATTAGGTCAAGATCCATCAAAGCAGCGATCGCGGGCAAGGAGGGCAAAAGCAAGAGTAACCGAATTTTTCTGGCATTATCTAAACTTACTGGAGTTTAGACTAAGAAAAGCTGGCTCAGTTAGAAACTGAGGCATAAAAAATTCATTGGGCAGCCAAATATA
>NZ_JAUBQR010000256.1:0-4093 GCF_036701385.1 Microcoleus sp. Pol12B4
AGTGTCTTATCCAGTATCTTTTTTGAAGCTAAAGATACATGGCAACATTTAACCGATACAGTTTTAACCCGTTATATCGTCAACTCTTTATTGTTAATGATCGGCGTAGGCTTTGGTGTTGTCGTGATTGGCGTAGGATGTGCGTGGCTAGTAACAATGTGTCGCTTTCGGGCGAGTCGCGTATTTGAATGGGCATTACTGTTACCCTTAGCTGCCCCAGCTTATGTGTTGGCTTATACTTATACAGACTTTTTAGAATTTTCCGGCCCAGTTCAAACTGCTTTACGTTATATCTTTAGCTGGAGTTATGGAGACTATTGGTTTCCTAACGTGCGATCGCTACCTGGAGCAATCTTAATGCTAATCTTAGTTTTATATCCCTACGTATACCTATTAACAAGAGTTGCCTTTTTGGAGCAATCCACTTGTACCCTAGAAGCTAGTAGAATACTGGGCTGTAGTCCTTGGCGCAGTTTTATTACAGTTGCCTTACCAATGGCTAGACCCGCAATTGTTGCAGGTTTAGCACTGGCTTTGATGGAAACTCTCAACGATTATGGTACTGTTCAGTATTTTGGAGTTGATACATTCACCACAGGTATTTATCGGACTTGGTTTGGCATGGGAGAACGAATTGCAGCCAATCAATTAGCTGCCCTACTATTATTATTTGTTTTAGGTCTAATTTTAGTAGAACGCTGGTCGCGCAGTCGGACTAAATATTATCAAGCTAGCAGCCGCTATCGCCAACTACAAACTTATCAGCTTAAAGGAATCCGGGAAATTTTAGCGGTCATTGCTTGTTTCCTGCCGCTGTTCTTTGGTTTTTTATTGCCAGCGGGTCTGTTAGTCAAGTTGACCTTAGCTAATTGGCAACTCACTTTAGATGAACGTTTTTGGATCTTTGCCCGTCATAGTTTAATTTTGGCAACGCTGACAGCAATTTTAGCCGTAGTTATTGCCTTGATTATGGCTTATGGCTTACGGTTATATCCTAATTTAGGAGTGCAGTTAGGGACTAGAGTTGCGGCAATGGGTTATGCTGTACCTGGTTCTGTGATTGCAGTGGGGATTATGGTTCCCATTGGTAAACTTGACAATCTATTTGATAGTTGGATGCGTGAAAACTTGGGAATTTCTACAGGCTTGTTGTTAAGTGGTACGATCGCAGCTTTGGTATTTGCTTATATAGTTCGCTTCCTAGCTGTTTCTTTAAATGCGGTAGAGTCAAGTTTGAGCAAAATTAAGCCTAATTTAGATGATGCGGCGAGAAGTTTGGGTTATAGCCCGATGCAAACTTTAGTTACAGTTCATACACCAATGATGACGGGAGGTTTACTAACTGCCATGATGTTAGTATTCGTTGATGTAATGAAAGAGTTACCTGCTACTATAATTATTAGACCTTTTAACTTTGATACCTTGGCTGTGCGAACTTATCAACTTGCCTCAGATGAGCGATTGGCTGAAGCTTCGGGCCCAGCATTGGCAATTGTTTTAGTGGGGATGTTACCAGTTATTTTATTAAGTTGGAAAATTGCGCGATCGCGCAATTCTTCAACAGAGTTAACGGTTAACAGTTAACATTATCCCTTTACCAATCAAGATGATTAATAAAAATTCACCAATGTTTACCCGCACTACTGGCACAATCTCTTTCTTACTACTTACTATTTTGGTCACATTTGGATGCCAAAAACAGGCGACAAGCCCCCTCGAAACATTACAAAAAACTAAGCAATGTCCAGGATGTGACCTGACTGATACCAAGTTAAGTGACATTGATTTAACAAGCGCTAATCTCAATGGTGCTAAGTTGGAAGGTGCTGTCCTAGAAAAGGTCAAACTTAATGAAGCCTTACTCGATAGCGTCAATCTCAAAGGTGCCAATTTAAAAGGTGCTTCTCTGGAAAAAGCAGGTTTATTTTCTGCTGATCTCACAAATGCTGATTTGAGTAATGCAAATCTCAAGGGGGCTTTTTTGCGAGGGGCCAAACTGAATAATGCCAATCTTAGTAATGCGGATTTAAGTGAAACTGACTTAAATAGTGCTGATTTGACTGGGGCAAACCTGAAAGGAACCAACCTCAAAGGCGCTATAATGCCGGATGGTAAAATTAAAAATTAAAGTTGATTGGATTCGGCGGTTGAAACCGCCGAATCACAAAGAGTAGCTTCTTGTTTACAAAGCCTCTATTTCCATCCTGCGCGATCGGCAATCTTTAAAGCTTCGGGGTTATTTTTCCCAAACACATCAGGGTTGAGAGGGTCAGATTTGAATGTACCAAAACTTGCAACTGCAGGATCGATCGCCACACCTGAAATCACGGGGTATTCGTTATTACTCCTAGCAAAAATTTGTTGTGCTTCGCGACTGGCTAAGTGTTCCAAGAATTTGGTCGCGCCTGCTTTGTTACGGGAGGTTTTGACTACACCCCCACCACTAATGTTGACGTGGGTACCGCGATCGCGCTGGTTGGGGAAAAATACACCTACTTTCGCCGCGATCGCCTGTTCTGCTGGATCTTTCGATTTCATTAAGCGAGCTACATAATAGGTATTAACAATGGCAATATCGCCTACCCCATCAGCAACAGCCTTGATTTGCGCCGTATCATTTCCCTCTGGAGGACGCGCAAAATTAGCCACCAATCCTCGCGCCCAAGCTTCTGTTTTTTGAGCTCCATGAACCGCTAGCATAGCCCCAACAAGAGACTGATTATAGATATTAGTGGACGATCGCACTAAAATTTTGCCTTTCCACCGAGGTTCTGTCAGCGCCTCATAGGTTGACAATTGAGCAGGGTTCACCTTGCTTTTGTTATAAACAATCACCCGTGCCCGGCGCGATAGACCAAACCAGAAACCTTGAGGATCTCGCAAACTTGCTGGAATTGCCGATGTCAGGACTGTTGAAGAAACAGGTTGCAGAATACCTGCTTGTTTTGCCCGCCACAAACGCCCACCATCCACCGTGATGAAAACATCAGCGGGGCTATTTGCACCTTCACTTTTGATCCGTTCAATTAGTTGGTCAGCATCCGCTTCAACGAGGTTAACCTTGATCCCAGTTTTTTTGGTGAAGCTTTGGTACAACTCATTATCAGTGTCGTAGTGACGTGCTGAATAAAGGTTGAGAGTCCCGGTTTGGGCTGCGACAGGGGCTTTTTTGCTTAGTTCCCCCACGGCCACGACAGCCATTGCTGTACCACTGGCAAGAAAAATACGCCGAGAAATGCTCATTGTTCTATAATGATAGATTTTTTCATCTGGTAATTGACACGATGGTCTCTCTACAGCCATCTATAGTCATTGCTTTACTATATTAATGCAAGTAATTCTTATTTGATGATCGATAGCGTAACTATTTTAGGGCTGACGCACTCGTGGTGAGAAATCCGGTCTCGACTTCGCTCAACGGGCAGTTTTTTTCCGAAAAGACTTTTTTATAGCCCGCAGATTAGGTCAAAAATTTGGCGTTGCTCAATTTGAGGATGATTATTGTAGGGTGTCCCGCCTGCTGTGAAAATAGACGCCTTCGGGGGAACAGAGCCCATCCCACAAAAAAATCAAAATCATGCACCTATTATGCCGTCAAAAATTTGCTGATGAACGTCTTGATGCGTCCATGACTGTATTTATGACAAAGATTTTTGCTGACTAGGTATCACAACACTTGTTTGCAATAGACATCTCCAAACACTCGCAAGCCCGATTCCCCGTAGGTTTCTGACTGTCTGCTGTTTGAGGGCAGACAGTGCTTTTACTAATTGCCAGCGACAACAACCTGCAGAGGTTTTATGAGCTTTAGCCTATAGGTAAATTTAAAAAAATTCCTTAAACCACCTCGCACTCCCAAAAAAAGCAACAGCCATCTCCCAAGCGATTCGCGTCACCGCCATGTATCAACTGCCCGAAGTATCGACCAGGCTCAACAGCCACCAAGACGCTGGCTAGAAGTGCACACCCTACAGTTAGTAAGTTGCACACTGGCATCCTACGGATTATTTGTGTCTAATTAGCTCGTAAATTTCCACATAGTCTTTAGCTGGATATTTCCACGAATTGTCACAATTCATGCCTTGAAGCATGA
>NZ_JAUBQR010000256.1:4193-7149 GCF_036701385.1 Microcoleus sp. Pol12B4
AATTAGCTCGTAAATTTCCACATAGTCTTTAGCTGGATATTTCCACGAATTGTCACAATTCATGCCTTGAAGCATGAGTTTTTTAAATTCATCATGATAGTCATACCACAATCCGATCGCCCGATCGAGCGCCGACTCTAAAGCGCCGTAGTCGCTTTGGTAAAAGACGTAACCGTTGCGTTCTTCCGGGAGGTGGCGGGTGTCGTAATCTCGATCGAACACAGTATTCACCAAACCGCCAACTCCCCGCACCACAGGAACAGTACCGTACCTCAACCCGATCATTTGAGTCAGCCCGCAGGGTTCGTAATTACTGGGAACCACAATCATATCCCCACCCGCGTAAATTAAGTGCGACAGTTCCTCATTAAAACCTAGTTCTAAATGGCAGTCTGGATTATCATTTAAAAACTGTCTTTCGTGCTGGAAATGCGCGTTAATTCCGGCTTCCGTGGCGGAACCCAAAAGCACGAATTGCGCTCCCTTACTCAGAGAGTAATAAATTGCATGGTGGACGAGATGAACGCCTTTTTGGTCGTCCAAACGACCGATAAAGGTAATAATAGGCTTGTCAGCATCGCGCAGTAACAGCCGATCGCGCAAAGCTTTTTTAGTTTTGGCTTTTCCTGCCAAATCCTCCTGATTGTAGTGGTGTGGAATATAGCCATCGGTCTCGGGATTCCACACATCGTAATCAATGCCGTTGAGCACCCCGCGAAACTTCTCTTGATACAAATGCAAAGTGTGGCCCAAACCGTAGCCAAACTCGCCGAGGTGAGCTTCCCAAGCGTGGTGCGGCGAAACCGTGGTGACAAAGTTCGAGTAAACAATGCCGCCTTTCATAAAGTTGATAGCAAAAGGGTTAAAGTTATCTCGGAGGCGATCGTACTCAAAATAATAATCCGGTCTGTGCAAACCCGTTGCTTGCAAAATATCGCTACCTCCCATGCCTTGATGTTTGAAATTGTGAATGGTATAGCAGACTCGCTGATATTCCATCCAATTGTATTTGTATATTTCAAACAGCAAGACTGGAACCAAACCAGTTTGCCAATCGTGACAGTGAATCACATCGGGACGCTTGTTGCTTCTGAGCAAAAATTCCAAAGCGGCTTTGCTGAAAAATGCAAACCGCATATTGTCGTCATTGCACCCGTAATAACAGCCGCGATTAAAAAAGTTATCTTGAGAGCGAGGTTCGATGAAAAAACACAACTGCCCGTGCACCCAGCCGCACAAGACATCACAGAGGATTTCGCCGCCGTACCAGGGCACAGCCAGATCCCGGTAGGCCTCGTGAAGTCCCCAAATGTGGTCGTACCTCATGCAGTCGTACTTGGGTAGAATAACCTCGACGCAATGACCGGAATTCTCTAACTCCCGACTCAAACCGTAAACTACGTCGCCCAAACCTCCTGCTTTGATGACGGGGGCGCACTCCGAGGCAATTTGTACTATGTACATTTTTTTTTCTCGCTCCTGGATGAATAAAAAAATATTTTCTTAACTTGACAAAGTATAGGAGTTCTCGGCAAATAAGCAAGTAGGCCATTGGGAATACACGGAAATACGCACAGCTAGCGGATGTTGGCGCAGATTCGGGCGATCGGTGATATCGTTTTCGCTCAGATCTGAATTATTTAAACCGCAGACTAGGCAGAGAACGCATCCGTGGGTTCAATCTCAAATCGATTTAATACCGTATTTGCTGGCATTTGTCAACTAAATATTTTTAAAATTTTCGCCTAATTTGCGCGAAATTTTCTCGCACGATGCTGATAACTGATTGGCACAGAGCACCTGTTCGACTGCCAAACATCAACAGGACTTACGCATTCAAGGGCGGTGTTACAAGGGTTTGAGATTCTTCGTTTCACTTGCTAATGACACAATTACCTTGAAATGCGTCCAGGACTAATCAAATCAGGAATTCTATCTTGGAATTTAAACCAGCAAATGCCGTGTCCAGCATTGATCCAGAGACTCTTAAGGAGGCGATCGCCGATGCCCGACACCAACGGTAAGGAAAACAATTTAAACCAACAACTGCAACAGCTAGTTGCTGAAGCCTGTTCGCATCCGCCCAAAAGCTTGATGCGGCGGGAAAAACTCAGCGAGATAGTGAGGCTGATTGTAAAATCCGGCAAACTTTGGCAAGAAGACACGCCTCATTACAACGATGCTTTACAGCAAACTTGGGTGTATTTTTGTCGCAATGTTTGCGAAGCGAACACCGCAAACAAACCTTACGATCGCAATCTGGGCAGCGTCATTACTTGGCTGGACAAATATCTCAAGATGCGGCTGAAAGACTTTACTCTCGAACGAACGCAGGAAAAAGTTAGACGTGATTTACCGTTGATTTCAGAAGACTCAGCAGAAATTAACCCGATCAATAATATCGAAAACCCGCCGACTTATTCTGACAGTCCGCTAGCCATCCTAGAAGAGACAAAAAAATGGGTTCGGGCAGATCCGGAGGGGGAATTGAGAAGTGTTCACATCAAACAACGCCCCGATGTCACTTGCCAAACCTTAATTCTGAGGCGTCTTCCCCCCGAAACTCCCTGGAAAAACATTGCTCTTGAATTTAACTTGCCGCCGTCAACCGCCCCAAATTTTTATAAAAGAGAATGTCTGCCCCGCTTGCGAAATTTTGCCAAAAATCAAGGATATCTGGAATAAAGGCAGGACAACTCCTGTCCTAAAAAAAATCTGTCAAACAGGAAAACCGTGATGAATAACAGCACCGAAAATATCAGAGAAAAATCTATTCCCCTGCCCATTACCGCCGCAGCCCTGCGGCTGGCACAGAAGTTTTCCAATCTTGACGGAGTGACATCCCCGGAGAAAAAAGAGCAAGTTTATTTCAACACTTTAGCTGTATGTGCAGTGAAAGATTACATGGAAATGATGGACATTCCCACAGACTTGAATGCCAGCGACAGTTGGAACG
>NZ_JAUBQR010000256.1:7249-8856 GCF_036701385.1 Microcoleus sp. Pol12B4
GCTTATCAGTTGTTAGCCATGCCGAAATTAGTTGTTTTGAAGCTAGATGATAACTTGATAAAAGGGGTGCGAGTTTCTCTGGAAATCGGTGCGGAAGGAGAGCGGCCTGCAGTGGAAATCCAAGCCTTCTTGCCTCCGAAACCAGAAATAGCGGAACACTACGATCGCTGGCAGTCAACTTACCGCAGTTTGGGAGATTTCCGCATTAAGCCGATCGAAATTAGCATTAGCGGTTCTCGTGCGGAACAGTTGGCCAAATGTCGCTTGTTGCGGGAACAGTTAAGCCAGCAAATCAATAGCTGGCTCAACTCCGAACCGTTTCGCGAACTCAAAGAAACATTGCTCGAACAATTAATGCCGTCGGACACGATTCGATTTTTAATCAAAACTGACGACATCGATTTGCGGCGGCTGCCTTGGTACTGTTGGGATATTTTTGAGCGCTACCCGAAAGCCGAAATTGCTTTGAGCCCCGCAATTTATAAAAAACAGGCTATTGCCAAAAGAAATCCCGCTCAAGGCCTCGTAAAAATTTTAGCAATTTTGGGGAACAGTCAAAAAATTGATATTGAGCAAGATCGAATTATACTTGCAGAATTGCCTTCAGCAGAAGTTACTTTTTTAGTAGAACCAAGTCGCCGCCAAATCGGCGATCAGCTTTGGGAAAAAAGCTGGGATATCTTATTTTTTGCCGGACACAGTTCCACCCGCAGCGACGGCCGATCGGGTAAATTTTATATCAATCAAACCGAGAGTTTAACAGTAGAAGAACTGACACACGGTTTCAAGCTAGCGGTTAGCAGCGGCTTGCAGTTGGCTATTTTGAATTCCTGCGATGGATTGGGAATAGGGCGCCAGCTTGAAGATTTGGGCATCCCGCAAACGATCGTAATGCGGGAACCGGTGTCCGATCGAGCTGCCCAAAATTTTTTAAAGTATTTTCTCCAAGCTTTTTGCAGCGGGGAATCTTTGTATGTGGCAGTGCGCCTGGCGAGGCAAAGATTGGCAGAATTAGAGTTAGAAATTCCCGGCGCTGATTGGCTGCCTATTATTTGTCAAAATCCGGCATCTAAGCCGCCAACTTGGCAAGAGTTGCTGCACAAACCCGAGCCGGAAACTGCCAGCAATCCGCCATCTTTATCTCGGCTGCGCCGCTTTCAGATCGGGCTGTTGGCGATCGCAACTGCTGCTGTTTCTGTCATGGGAGCGCGATCGCTGGGCTTGCTCCAGATATGGGAATTGCAAGCTTTTGACCAACTGATGCGGCTGCGTCCTGCTGAAAGCTCAGACTCGCGTTTGCTGGTGGTGGAAGCGACGGAAACGGATATCAACAAATACGGCTTTCCGCTGCCGGATGCGACGATCGCAAAAGCAGTGGAAAAATTGGCCCCGTATGGGGCGCAAACGATCGCCCTGGATATCTTCCGCGATCGCCCTTTACAACCCGGTTATGCAGCATTAGCCGCTCGCTTTCAGGGCGATCGAAATTTAATTGGTTTGTGCAGCGTCAAAGAAACCGGCAAACCCAACAAATGCGGCATCAAACCGCCGCCCGCACTGCCAAAAGAGCGCCTCGGGTTCAGCGATGTGGTGGCAGATGCCGACGG
>NZ_JAUBQR010000257.1:0-8744 GCF_036701385.1 Microcoleus sp. Pol12B4
GCGCCAGTTCTGCGAAATTTGGCCCCGCCCCGCCCGCGCGATTGTGCACCGCTACAATCAGCAAATTCCCCGCAGCAGTTCGCCCGATCGCACTTCTAATTGCTGTCTGTCGAACATAGGCATCGCTAAACCCTTCCGCTTTAGCATCTAGCACAACTTGACTGTTTTGTACCAACACCGGCCCGCCGCCGAGAATGTAAGGAAAACGGTTGAACTCAGCAGGAAAAGTGTTAGTTTCTAAACGCAATAAAGTGCCGATGGATAGTTCAGATGCAGGGAATAAATCCGAACGCAAAGCCAAAATATAACCGTTAGCTGGAATGGGGAAACTTGTTGTTCCCGTCGCACCTCCGGGGAATTGGCTGACAACTCGATCGGCCGCAACTGTCACAACTATTTCATTGGCAGACAACGGAGTATAAGTTGTTCCCCAATCAGGAGTGTAGCGACCGATTCCCGGCTGTACGTAGGCACTATTGAGATGAGAAACAGGCAAAAATTGATTTGCCGGAGTTATCACAGTTTCTTGCAAAGTCAAACGATTGATCGCAAATTCTCCCCGATCGTTCCAGGCTATCGCTCCCCGGTTCAATATCGGCCCGGAAAGCCATTTATTGTCGCGCCTAATTGCCCCTAAAGCTAAGCCATTAATTCGATTGAAAAAACCTGCATTAATCGCCGCAGCCGCACCCGACACTTCTGCTGTTTGCAATAAAGGCGCAGTGCCTTGATCAGTCGGTGGATTACTGAGAATTGGTCGAATTTTTACACCAGCTTGACGCGGATTAACTTCGAGCCAAACTACTGGAAAACGAGCCGTTCCTAAATTCTGATACTGCTGCCGCCACTGCACACCGGGCGCCCAAATAATGTTTTTTTCTACTAAGGAATCTGGCCGAATGTCGATAACTAATCGATTGGGATTTCTCAAGCTGAAAACTTGCGGCCGCCAACCTAAAGGAATCGTCACTTTGACTTTGGTTTGAACGCCGTCAGGTTCGACTTTTAGTGATAGCAATTGTTTGCTGGTTGAGAAAGTCTGCTGAATTATGGCGGGTGCGACTTTGGCATCAATCGCGATCGACCATTCTTGACCGGCGATCGGCGCTGCAGGCGTTATTTGCAGCGGGAGGGCGGGTTTGGTCGGGTCGTCTGGTGTTTCGAGGTTTGGCGCTGTGCGGAGGTTTTGCAGTGGGATAGGGGGCTTTGTGGGGTCATCCGGGGGGTTGGGTGTGGGTGTCGGCGACGGGCTTGGTTTATCGACAAAGTTGACTTGCCAGGGAGTTGGCCGATCGAGATCTACAACAATGCGATCGCCCGATTCTATTTCTGCTTGCCGAATTCCGGTAACACTTGCAGTTTGAGAAGTAATTTTTAGAATATTCCCATCAGCAGATATCTCCCAGCCCGCAAGTCTAGCAAAATCGGTAACATCTAAGTAACGATACGGGCCTGTTGCCCGCGCTGCTAAGCTTTGAGCGTCGGTTAAAGATACCGAAAACCACTGCACCGGTTGTTTGGCACTGTCGGCGCTGCTAAGCAAATCCACTCCCGCACTTTGCATCAATCCAACGTCAGCAATCCAAGTTCGGAAATCCCCAGAAGTGCTGTTTGCCGCCGCCTGCTGAGTCCAAGTTAGGGGGAGAATGCGGCCGTTTAGAGACACTTGGCGGCCTTGTCTAATTATCGAAGAGGGCGGTACAGATTGAGCCAAAAACCTATATTCCGACAGGGAATGAATTCCCTGTCTCATAGCTGAAGTTCTCTCAAGAGAACTATCGCTCAATATTTCAGTCGGTTTTAACCGACTTTCGCTATCAGCCAGGGAATGAATTCCCTGGCTGGAGATCGAAGCATGAATCAGCCCAGCCCTCTCCCCCTGTTGCGATCTTCCGGGTTGATTCCAGAGCAAAGACGGGGCGATCGCCAGTACGGGTAAAATCGAAACTGACAATATTGGACGCCAATAGGACAAATTACGTTTCACAGCTTACAACTCACTATTTCACTTCTAAACTCATAGGTGTATAGGAACCCGGAATATCCGTATGTTTCTTCCTACTAAACCCGATATTTTTGACGATAACTACGATCGGCAGGAAGCTGTCGATCGAGTCTAGGTTAGCCGATGGCGCTAATTGCGCTAAAGACCTACTGCGAACTGCTCACCCTGGAATACAAATAACAAACTCCGAACCCTGCCCTAGGAAGGAATTCACTGTTAACGTACCTCCATGTTTTTCCACAACAATCTGGTGGGCGATCGACAATCCTAATCCGGTTCCTTGACCCACAGGCTTGGTTGTGAATAAGTGGTTAAAGATGTTTTCCTTGACTTCGTTCGACATCCCCACTCCATTATCCTTAATGCGAATCAAAACGTGATTTTTGAATTCGCTCAGAGCAGTTTGAACCGTGATTTGATTAGGTCTGGCTTTAATTTCTTTAAAAGTGCGCTCCTTATTTGACTCTTCCAGAGCGTCAATGGCATTTGCCAGTACGTTCATAAATACCTGGTTTAACTGGCCGGGAAAGCATTTCACTAGGGGCAAATCACCATACTCTTTCACCACTTCAATGGCAGGGCGGAACTCGCTGGCTTTTAAACGGTGCTTGAGAATCAGGAGAGTGCTTTCGAGTCCGTCGTGAATATTGAAAGAAACTGGTCGATCGCTATCTGCCCTGGAAAACGTTCTCAAACTTGTACTGATATTGCGGATGCGCTCGACTCCCTCCTTCATCGAGCCAATCAATTTGGGCAAATCTTCTCGCAAATACTCCAAGTCCATATCCTTAATTTCTGTTTCAATTTCCCCTCCCGGATTGGGAAATTTTTCTTGATACAAATCAATCAAGTTGAATAAATCCCCCACGTATTCTTGAGCCGGTTGCAAGTTGCCGGCGATAAAGCCTACGGGATTGTTAATTTCGTGGGCTACCCCTGCGACTAAATTTCCCAAAGCAGACATCTTTTCACCCTGCACCAATTGCAGTTGCATCTGTTTGAGATCCTGAATAGACTGCTCCAGTTTTTGGGCATAATCCTGAGATTGTTGATAAAGCTGTTGAGATTGCTGATACAAGCGGGCGTTTTCCAGCGAGATGGCAGCTTGGGAGCAGAGGATGTTGAGGAGGGCGACGCGATCGCCAGTGAATGCCCCTGTCGTCAGATTATTTTCCAAATACAGGATTGCCATCATTTTGCCTTGATGAATAATCGGAGTACATAGGACGCTCTTAGGTTTGTGCTGCTTGATATAGGGGTCAGAAGTAAATATTAATTCAGTCTTTACATCATCGAAAACTAGGGTTTTCTGGGTGCGTTTGACATAATTAATCACAGTCTGGGGAATTGATTCGCTCTCCTCGATCCCAATAGTTTCTTGCAGAAGACAGCCTTGGCGATCGCTACAGTGGACAGCGATTGTCCAGTTTTTTTCTTCTTTCAAAATTAATACTCCTGTTTGAGCGCCTGCATTCTGAATCGTCACTTCCATAAGGGTAGTGAGCAATTGTTCCAGCTTAATTTCGCTCGACAAAGCTTGATAAGCTTTGATAACAGTTGGTAAATCTATTACTGTGGTACTCGTACTGCCAGCAATTGTTTGGTGATGACTTGAAATCAATGAACTCTCATTGGATGTAGTACCTTCCTCGAACGAACGAGCGTTTTCCTGTTTCAAGATAGGAGCCAGAAGTTCGGGATAGCGTTGTTCTAGATCGTCGATTTTTGCTTTCGCTCCCCAACGAGCATAAGCATAGTAAGCATCTCTTAGATATACCTGGCCAAGTTTTTCTTTCCCCCATGCCATGTAGAATTTAGCAGCCAATTCATTCGCCAGAGCTTCTTCGTTGAGATAATCGTTTTCTTTAGCCAGAACAATGGCGCGATCGTAACTCTCCATCGCCTGCACATTTTCACCCCGCACTCGGAACAGTTCGGCTTCCACTAGGTAACATTTGTGCGAGAAATTCATGGGCGCGTGATGTGCCCATTTATGAAGGGTTTCCTGGTTGCTTTTCACTTTTTGCAGATGTTCTTGTTTCTCTTCTGATGAACCCACATCGCTACAAACTCCCAGCCGTGCTAGAGAGTCATAAAAGTAGAACATCGGGACATTGAGCATACCCGTCACCGCGTCTAAATACTGTTCGGCTTGCCGAGCATTTTCTAAAGCTTGCTCGGTTTCTCCAAACAGATAACACACAAGCATTTTATGAAAGTAAAAATAGTGGAGTCCGTTGCGATCATTGGCTTGGATGTGAAATGGAAGCATTGTTTGTTCATTGTAGGCATCTCCCACAAATTGACAGGGATTTTCCGATCGCCCCAGCAGATTTAATAAAGCCTGATGAACAATTTGAGTATAATTTAACGCTGCTTCTTGTTTGAATTGAACCAGCGCATGGCAATAGGTCGCTACTTCTTCTTCTAGCCCCGCAATTTCTCGACCGATTAAATATGAATATTGAGAAATTTCTTTTGCTGAATATCCCAATTCAAGTTCTCCCGTTTCCAGTCCTATCGCGTAACCTTCTTTTAAAAGAGGGATAGTTTCTTTGACATGATGTTTACCATGTATGATGTGAACCCCGACTGTATAAAATACTTTAGTTTTCAGGTAATTGGCATTAAAGAACTCCACAATATTTAACGCCAATTGCCCAAACTCAAACCCTGTTTCAATGTCTTGAACTACCCCGCTTAATACCAATCCATACAAGCCGTAAGCAAAAGCAGATAAGGGAGCATTCCCATAACTAACTGATAAATTAACCATTTCCAAAATAACCAACGGCAGCAGAAGTGGAGCCGTGATGTAGGCTGGAGAAACTAAACCTGATAGAATCCGCAAAGCTGCTTGCTTTTGGAGATTTTCCATTTCTGGCGAATCAATAAAGTCCGCAATTTTTTTGCCAGCAAAAAGTGACGCGGTTTGTTCTAGCCCCTGCTGAATATCTGCCGGAGTTGGATTTTCTGGAAAGCAGATTCCCAAGAGTTTGAGAACTGCTAACCCCATTTCAACGGCTTGTTTGGGTTTGACTTGCGCCGTACAAGCAGAAAGCTCGATTTCATAAACTTTGACCTTATCCAGCAGTGTTCTGGCATGGTGCAGGACTAAAGCTGCTAATTCCTCCATTTCCTGAAAATCATAGCTCAGGTATGCAGTTTCTGCCGCTAATACGTGCAGTTCCAGGGCTGTTTCATAGTGAGTTTGCCAGCTATCGGGAGCTAGAATTTGCCTTCCAAAACTTAAATATTTGCGTGCCGCAGCATAAGCGGTAGCAGTCTTCGCTTGACGTCCAGCGATTAAATTCAACTCAGCCAGTTGGTAACGTTCGGTTGGGTCGGTAATTAAATCAACACCATAATTCAACTGGTTGACTATATTAAAAATTTTCTCTTCTCTTTCTATTGTGGGAGTATTAATCAACAAAAGTTGACCAATATTGAGATGAGTGGATTGTTTCTGGGATTCGGGAATCAAAACGTAAGCTGCTTGCTGTACGCGATCGTGCAGAAATTTGTAATAACAGGAATCTGGATTCTGGAACCACGAGTCAGAAGTATTGCTTTCTCCTTCTGAATTCTGATTTGTGAATTCAAAATCCTCTGAAGTAAAAAATTTATAAACTTCAGTTAGTGGGAGAATCAACCCTGCTTGCAAAGCAGGCCACAAGTTGGCTGCCGTATCTGAAGAAGATTTTTCACAAACTACCGCCAGCGTTGCTATATCGAATTCGTTACCAATGCAGGCAGCTAATTTTAAAACTTCTTGAGTCTGAGATGGCAACTTTTGCAATTGAAGCGCCATGAACTCGACCACATCATCTGTCAGGGATAAGGTTCGTACTGTGGCAATATCGCACTGCCAATACCGCTCCTCAAAATTAAAGGTAATTAACCCATCTTCATGCAAAGATTTGAGAAATTGCGTGCTGAAAAATGGATTGCCTTGGGTTTTTTGATCGACCAGTTCTGTTAAGGGCATAGCCAAGGCTCTAGAACAAACTAAAGTATCGGCAATCAAACAATTCAAATTGAAACAATCGAGCGGCGCGAGGGTAATGGTGTTTACCGTAGCTCCGGTTTGTTGAATGTCGGATAATGTCAGCACTAAAGGGTGTACGGGACTGACTTCGTTATCTCGATACGCTCCAATTAATAAGAGATAGCGCCGATCGCGATCGCTCATCAAAAGTTGAATCAACTTTAACGAGGCTGAGTCGGCCCATTGCAAGTCGTCTAAGAAGATGACGAGGGGATGTTCTTTGGTTGTGAAGAGTTGAATGAAGTTCTCTAATAAGCGATTGAAGCGATTTTGGGCAGCACTGCCCGAAAGCTCTGGTGCAGGTGGTTGCTCTCCGATAATCCGTTCTAGTTCAGGAATAACCTCAACGATTACCTGAGCATTCTCGCCCAATGCTGCCAGGATTTGAGTCTTCCACTGTTCAACTTTAGCATCTGTTTCGCTCAGCAATTGCTTCATTAAATCGCGAAAAGCTTGTACAAAAGCTGAGAAGGGTTGGCTGCGTCCAAATTGGTCGAATTTGCCTTTGATGAAGTAGCCTCTAGCTGCGACAATCGGTTTGTGAACTTCGTTGACGACGGCGGTTTTGCCAATGCCTGAGAAGCCAGCCACCAGCATCATTTCCGCGCTTCCTGCACTCACGCGATCGAAGGCTGTCAGTAGGGAGAATACTTCGATCTCTCTACCATATAATTTTTCGGGAACAATGAAGCGATCGCACAAATCTCGCTGCCCTAGTTTAAAAGAGGCGATTTCTCCAGTTTGTTGCCACTGGTACAAACAAGTTTCCAAATCAAACTTGAGTCCGATCGCACTTTGATACCTATCTTCAGCATTCTTCGCCATCAGTTTGCTAACAATTTCAGACAGCACCAATGGAACGCTTTTGTTGATGTGATGGAGTGGGATAGGCTGCTTGGCAAGGTGACAGTGTACTAACTCTATCGGATCTTCGCTTTGGAAAGGCAACTGTCTCGTCAGCAGTTCGTAGAATGTGACTCCCAGAGAGTAGAAATCCGTGCGGTAGTCAATGCCTCGGTTCATTCGCCCAGTTTGTTCTGGAGATATGTAAGGTAAAGTGCCTTCGAGGAGGTTGGGGTTTTGAATTTCTTGAGTTTGGCGCGGCAACAGGGAAGCGATGCTGAAGTCAATCAGCTTAACTTGTTTGCTGACAGGGTTAATTAGAATGTTGGCAGGTTTGAGGTCTTTATGGATGATGTGGTGGCGATAAAGTCCGTCAAGCGAGTTGGCAATTTGAATTGCAATGGGAAGAAACTCGTTAATGGGCAACCCTTCCAGAGGTTCCCTGCTGGCGAACACCAGACTAGCCAGGTAGCTACTTAAGGAAATTCCGCCAAAGTCTTCCATTACCAGACCATAGTGGTTATGGTAAGTCTCCAGGCTGTATGCCTTGACAGTGCCAGGGATCTCTAAGTTTTTAGTAATGACAAACTGATTGCGGAAGTGAACCAGTTCGTGGAAGCGGGGAAAGTTATTTCGCAGCAGTTTGATAACTACGGGCTGCTGATCAGAAGACCGACGGCCACGATAAACTAGAGTTCGATTGCCTGCGTATATTTGCTCGTTAATCTCATATCCTCGAAAAATATTTGTTATGCTAGCCATATCTACGTATTCCTACTGCTTCTGTCTAGCTGAAGCTTTTTAGAGTTAATATCTACTATTTTCCCTCTATCGGCTGTGCTATTGATTAACTATATTTAGTTTAAGCTACTTTCTAGCTTAAATTATAAAAAAGCGATTTTTCAAACAAGACTTAATATTTGGGGTGCTTTAGGTTGTCTACTTATTATTTTGAGATCGCGCCAACCTAAAGTAACTTTAGCTTTTGGCCTATTTGCTGAGTCATTAACACCCAAAAATAAAAGTTGGCAGGCTTGATTTAATCTAACCTCTTCGTTAGGAGAACAGATTGAATTCTCAAGTTATCTGCCATTTTAATCATTGTCAACTTATTTGAATTTCTATTTTTAATGTAATATGATTACCAGGATTTATATAAGTGAATCTAGGTCTACCTGTATGCAGAATTGAGCGTAATAACCATCGGCACATTTTACCACTCTTACGATTTCCGCTAAATGGCTTTCTTTTATAAAAGATAGGCATGAAATATTCCCCATGCCAATCAAATCTGTAAAAACGCTCACGGTTGAGCTAAACAAAATTACCAATGACAAGGTTGTGAGCGTTAGTCGAGTTGAGTTTGAGATTTGAGATTTACTTCAATGAATCTGGCAGCTTGAACAGTAGTCTAAAATTTTTGCCTCTCCCCGAATCCTGTCAGCAAGCAAGTATCCATTTGGGGGCGTGGTCAAAAAAGTGGCGCCGGCTCTACCAGATGCTCCTAATGTGTGAGAAATCCTGGAAATAGCCTGCATTGATGACTGACAAAACTTTGCGGGGGAAAATATAAATTAGAGTTATGGATAACTGTCAACCTTTTTCGGCTAGGCATCTTAGCGTGGGTTCTGGATGATCGCTGACAAGACTTGCACACAAACTCTGACTGTAATGGGTGAAATTTTATCAATTTTTTGATAAACTTGATGTTCGCGGCTTGAGAGTTGACTTCACAATAAGACAGGTTTCACCAGTTGTGAACCGCGCTCCTACATTGCACCTACCGACTGAGCGGGCAGGTGGCTTTTGTGTCTGCGGGCGCTGACGAAAGCAACTCAACAGCGCAGC
>NZ_JAUBQR010000258.1:0-8722 GCF_036701385.1 Microcoleus sp. Pol12B4
CTCTGCCGAATCCTCCGCAGCCCGACGCTCAACCGATTTTGATTTTCAATACTCTCAATTGGTCGCGCTCTGAGGTTGTCGCCGTACCGCTTCCCGATGCCGCTGATTCACATTGGAAAATTTACGATTTTTCAGGACAGCCACTGGTGTCGCAGATTGTCAGGGGCCATCGACTCCAATCGCAATCTACACTGTTATTCTGGGCAAATAATCTTCCCGCCGTTGGCTACCAGGTGTTTTGGCTGTGTCGCCAAGACGCTCAAACTGTAGATAATGCGTCCGCGAGTCCAGAAACCGAAAAAAAGACAGAGTTCTCAAAACTTACATACGGTATAGCGCAAAAAAACAGAGTTAGTCAAGAAACGCATTTTGCAGCCGCAGAAATGGTTTTAGAAAATGAATTTATTCGGGCAACAGTAGACGGAAAAACAGGGGATTTATCCAGCATTTGGGATAAAGTAAATAACAGAGAAGTCCTGAATGCAGCAGGCGGCAATCAACTGCAAGCATTTCAAGACAGCGGTCAATATTGGGATGCTTGGAATATCGATCCAAATTATGAAAAACATCAATTACCAGCGCCGATACTGAAAGATATTTCCTGGATAGCACAGGGAGAAATAAGGCAGAGTTTGCGGGTAGTCCGACAAATTGGCAAATCGGAGTTTTGCCAAGATTATATAGTAGAAATAGGTTCGCCACTGCTGAAAATCAAGACAGTTGCAGATTGGAAAGAAACTCACGTTTTAGTAAAAGCAGCCTTTGGGTTAAATGTAGAAGCAGATTTTGCAACTTGCGAAATTCCCGGCGGTGCGATCGCACGCACAACTAAGCCGCAAACACCAGCCGAAAAAGCCAAATGGGAAGTGCCGATTTTGCGCTGGACTGATATCAGCAATGACGGTTTTGGAGTGAGTTTGCTCAATGATTGCAAATACGGTTGCGACCTTCAACCAAATCAAATTCGGCTGACTTTGCTTCGGGGCTCGACTTGGCCGGATGAACAAGCAGATGTAGGAGTTTCCGAATTTACTTGTGCAGTCTATCCCCACAGCGGAAATTGGCAGGATGCAGGTACGGTTCGACAGGGGTACGAGTTGAATTTACCACTGCTAGTAAAGGTGTTACCCAAGTTAGAGAAAAATAGCCACAAGACTCTGCCCGCAGTTGGCACGTTTCTGGATTTGTCCGCCGAAAATTTAGTGCTGATGGCATTCAAACAATCGGAAGATGATTCTAATGTGTGGATTTTGCGGTGTTACGAGTGTCACGGTGAAGAGGCGAAGTTGGAGTTAAAGAGCGATTTTGGTTTGGCGATTAGTCAGCCTGTCGATTTATTAGAACAACCCATAAATTTGCCCCAGAAGTCAGAAGATGGGAGAAGTTTCAGAATATCACCGTGGAAAATAGCGAGTTTTGCAGTCAATTTATCATAAATATTCCTGGATGCATCAACTAATTATCTACGGTAGGCAGCGTGCACCCTACCGCTACCAATTGAGAAGAGTACCCCATCGCAAATTTATCCAACCTTTTGAGGCTTTGCGAACTTAGTGCCAACAAAATTTGTCAACCTACGCCAATTAGCTCTCACAACTTTCTTCTTATCTAAAATATGCAAAATCACGAAGGCTAAAAACGTGTACGCCAGCCAAAAATGCAAACTACTTCCCACCTCAACCATTGCGGAATCCTGCGGAAACAGATCCGGCAAAAGAATTCCGAAAAATTTCACATTGTTATTTTTGTAAGAGTTAGTAAGTAAGAAACCAGCAACCGGAACTAGCCACATAAAAAAGTACAAACTCACGTGCAGAGCAAAATTTTTGTACCATTCCTTCGTAAACTTTGGCAGGCGTTTCGTATATTTTTTCCACCATACCCGCAGCAGGGTCAAAATCCGCAAAGTCAGCAAAGCCATTGTCAGCACCCCTACGGATTTGTGAAAATCGTAAAGGGGGCCTCGAATAAACAATTCTCCCGGCAATCGAGCCATAGACGTACCGCTAGTAAACAGCACTAAATAGCAAGCTGACATCACCCAGTGTAAAGACATCAGTTGTTTGAACGCAGAATTAATTCTGGGTTTCGCAGCGGGTTGGGTACTCACTCTTCCTTACCTCCTTAGCGTTTGCTGGACAAGATTAAGTATAAACTATCGGACTAAAGCCTGTAGCACATTGTGCATTATAAGATTTACTTAACTTAATTATTACAAATATTTATTAAGTCGAATTAACTAGACCTCTTCCCCAAAAAAATATATGTTATAATCAAATTTTTAAAATTTAATCGTTTAGAGCTAACTCATAATTATAAATTGCTGACAACAAATTACAATGCAGACCATAACGGCGACGACGATTCCGATAACGACTCGACTAAATTTTGAAAATTTTGAGACTCCGATTAACGTGTTCAATCACAATTCTCTTCTGGGCTATAGTTAGATTATATTTTTTTGCTAAGAGAGAAAGCTGACCATTTTTAGGTTTATTTCTGGGAATATAACTATTCTGGCGATCGTCCTTTATGCCTTGATAGCGACTATCTTGTAAAGTATCTGTTTCGGGATGAAAATAATTTTTTATTTTTTTAAGCAACGCCCTGTCCAAAAGCAGTGCAAATAATCTCTTTGGTTTCTCTATAAATTAATAATTTAAGTTTTTATAGTCTGCTGTTTTTTCTTGCCTGAATAACATTTTCTCTGTTTATTTTTGGGTTTTTCAATAGCTGTTTTCGTGACATCTATCACCGCGATTTTTGGATAATCTGAATTTTTGAGTAATGCTTTCCCCCGGGAATCCGGAACTTTCCTGTTTTCATTAAAGTTGACTCGATGTTAGTTACAATTCGGCAAATAGTTGATTCAGATGCTCCCCAACTTATCCCAATATGAAAATATGTTCGATATTATCGCTAATATTCCAAGGCGACTAAGACTTGTTCTTCGAGAGTTAGAATAGTGCGGCGTCCTCTTCTTTATTTATGATTTTCTAACCTGAAGTTATCTAAGGCATTAACCATTGCTTTTAAGGTGGGTATTTTCACACCAAATCTACGTTTAAATTCATGAGGTTTGAAATTTAGATAAAATTGATTTTTTATAAGTTAGTTGTTGTGTAACTAAAAACAGGACTTTTTAGCATTTTATCTTGTTTCTAGCAAAAGTTTGTGAAAATTAAGTTAGGATCTGGGATTTGATCGAGTAAAGCAAAACTTATCATTAAATCATAAAATTATTTTGCAAAAGGTCTATTGTAGGAGCATCATAGGGTTATGATTATAGCCTTTTAGTACAGCCAAAAATAAGCTATGGCTAAAGTAACGAAAGTCAGTGGCAGCCCGAACCGCAAATGTTCTTTAAAAGTCAGCCGATCGCCTGATTTCCCTGAAACTTCAGCTACAATTAAATTAGCCACCGAACCCAACAAAGTTAAATTCCCCGCTAGAGTAGAACCCGCCGCCAACAACAGCCAAGCTTGTGTATCTGTTTTGACAATTACGGATTGCAGAACTAAAACTGCGGGCACGTTAGAAATTAAGTTAGAAAGAATTACCGTTACTCCTAACAAACTCAGCGGTGTATTAGTCAAATTAGTTAAATTGTCCAACAAACCCAGTTGTTGAGTTGCTTTAGTCACCACAAACAATCCCGCAAACATTACTAGCAAATTCCAATCGACGCTCTGCAAGAGGCGATCGGACTTGACGCGTCTAGTAATTAACAATATACTGGCAGCTATCCAGGCAGATTCTGCTAAAGGTGCTCCCGCCAAAAAAGCTACTAAAAGTCCTGCTGTCACCCACAAACTTTTTGCTAGTAAAGGCTTGAACAATCGATACCTGACTTGAGTAACCTCCGGCAAAGATTTGCAAGAACGCACTTCTGGATAAAGGAACCACAGCCAAGCTACTTGAACCAGCAAACAAATTAAAGCGACTGGGGCTAGAGAGGCAGCAAATTCCAAATAACTAATTCCCGAAAAAGAACCGACGAGGATATTTTGCGGATTCCCACTCACCGTCGCCACCGAACCTAAATTAGTACCTCCGGCTAAAGCCAAAAGATAAGGGATAGGATTGAGAGACAAAGAGCGAGTCAGACTCAGTGTTAAAGGAGCCAGCAAAATAGCAGTAGTGTCGTTAAGAAAAAATGCCGATAGAATGCCGCTGCCAAAAGTAACGGCTACTATAATGCCGAAAGGAGAACGAGTAAAGCGAGTTAAAAACTCCAAAGCGAGTTGAAAAAACCCCGATGCTCCCAAAGCGGAATTAACGATCATCATTCCGAGCAAAAAAACGATGGTATTGGGATCGATCGCCTCCCAAGCAGTTTTCAGGTCGAGTATCCCCAAAGCCACCGCAAAAGCTGACCCGATAATTGCAACCGCCGCCCGGTTCACCCGCAGCCCCGGCAAATATCCCAAACCGAATCCCAAGTAGGTCAGTCCCAATACTAGGTATTTGAGTGTTATCATATATACTTAAAACTATTGATTGCCGATTTTTTTATTGTCTAGGATGCTAAAAGTACACACTGGGTAATTGCAGCTAAACCTGCTGGCATTGCAACTAGCGGGAAATATTGCCGAGAGACGGTCTACCCACTACAAACAAAGTGGTTGCATGGGAAAGCGAAAACCAGCACACTGGACAAGCTGTAATTTTGTTACAACTTGTAACTTTTTTCAAACAACAGGTTTAATTTAGTTTCACAAGAAAGTTAAATTCCAGAAAGTAAAATTAATTACAGTCGAGTTAAGCTAAAAGTGTTTGCTAAAAAATTTAATTCAAGCAACCCAGAAACCAACAATTCTCAATTGACCCGCACTGACGGCGAGCTCGCAGCAGCAAAACTGTCGTGCAGCAAACAAGTCGAACAGGATTGGTATAGAACTCTCTACGACAATTTTCCGGGCATTTACTTTGTTCTAGACGCTTTGGGAAGAGTTTTTTCTCTCAATCAATTCGGCGAGGCGAGACTAGCCTACAAATCGCAGGAATTAATTTGTCATTCAATTTTTAACATATTTTCCTGCCAATATCAAGGAAAAATGCAAAGTGAATTTGCCGGATTGGTACAGCAGGAAAACGGTAAGCAAACTCCAAAAGTTGCCTGTTGGGAAGGCTGCTTGACTTGCAAAGACGGCAGGATTATCTGGGTAAAAGCAACCGCGCGGGCAATGCCTGCGGTAGATTGGAAAATAGAGGAAAACACTAATGGTCGCTCACTTGCCAATTTCCAACGGCCGGCTGTACTGTTAGTTTGCGAAGAAATTAAGGCTGCTTCGCAGTCACCCACGTCGCCCAACCAGAGAGGAAATTGGCCCAGTCCAACTTTAGCGATCGCAAAATTAGCCAAAAGTCAACTTAAAGAACGCAATAATATAGAAGACTTCATCCGCGAAGTAACAGAAACCGCTGTCAGTATTGTCAACTGCGATCGAGCCAGTATTTGGCTGTATGGCGAAGACAAAACGCAGCTTCACTGCATCGACCTTTACGAAAAAAATACTAAACTCCATTCCGTACAAATCATTATCACAGCAGCCGACTGTCCGGGATATTTTCAAGCTTTAAAATCTGCAAGTGTGATCGCTACTGTGGCAGCAGAAAATGACCCCAGAACGCGAGAACTTGTCGGTCTTTATTTAATCGATCAGGGCACGACTTCCCTGTTAAACGTACCGATTATGCTAGCAGGTCAAAGGTTGGGAATAGTCAGCGCCGAACGCCAGGGTTCCGATGGTGAGTGGACGGAAGAAGAACACGAATTTACCCAAATATTAGCAGATTTTGTATCTTCAAGTTTGTCAGCCAGCGAAAAGTTAAAATTAGAAGCAATGCGGCACGAACAGCAGCAAAACTTGCTGACCCAATACTACGATCAACTAGAAGAAAGAGTAGAAAGGCGCACTGCTGAGCTCAAAAAAGCTAACCAAAAACTGCAAAAAGAAATAATTAAAAGAAAACAAGCAGAAGCCGAACTCCGCCTGCAGCAACAAGAACAGCAAATTATTTTTGATTCCGTGCCGGCGATGATTTGGCTCAAAGATACCGAAAGTCGCCTGCTGCGAATTAATCAAGCCGCCGCTGCATCGAGAGGTTTGCCCGCAGCTCAATTAGAAGGTAAATCTTTTTATGAAATCTATCCCGACGAAGCAGAGCAATATTATTTAGAAGATTTGGAAGTAATCAATTCTGGCGTTCCCAAGCAGGGCCAAGTCGAACTGCTACCAACAGTTTCTGGTCAAAAATGCTGGGTGCGGACAGATAAAATACCTTACCGGGATGAAACAGGTAAAGTCGCTGGCGTAATCGTGTTTGCAGTAGATATTACTGATTTAATTAAAGTCGAAAGAGAACTGCGAGAATATCGCGATCGCCTCGCAGAAAAAGTCGAGAAACGTACTGCTATGTACAGGCAAGCCATGACCGCTTTGTACTCGGCAAATACACAATTGCAACAGTTAATTAACAACAGCTATTCCTCTGGCGAAAATGGCAGCAGCCACTCAGCAGAGCGCTTACTCGAATGCGAAGCTTATTTTGAAGCAGTTGCCGTGGCTGACCGCGACACAATTTTGAGCGTCAGCAGCAATTTTGCCGAACTTTTCGGTTACGAACCTGCGGAAATGGTGGGAATGAGCTTGCTGGAACTACTGTCGCCCAAATCATACAAACAAGCGCCGCAAATGATTTCGGCAGCCAGCAATACAGTTTGTGAAACTATTTTTCTCAAGCGAGATGGAACTGCTTTTCCTGCTGACGTTCGCAGCAAATTCGTATTCTGGGAAGGTCGTTTAGTACAGGTGAAAGCAGTCCGAGATCTCACAGAACGGAAATTGACTGCAGCAGAATTAGAGCGATCGCGCTCTCTGCTGCACGCTACCTTAGAAGCAACGGCAGACGGCATTCTCGCCGTTACTACCGCCGGAGAAATGATTAGTTATAACGAAAAGTTAGTTCAAATGTGGGGAATTTATGAAGAAGTTAGAAACTCAATGGATAGAACGGTGCGACTGGCATTTCTCACTAAGCAAGTTAAAGATCCGAGAGCTTTTTTGCAGAGAGTTAAAGAATTTTATAGTGATACGGAGTCGGAAGGTTGCGATATTCTAGAATTTAAAGACGGTCGCACTTTTGAGCGCTACACGCAGCCGATTAGAGTCGGACAAAATATTATTGGCAGGGTGTGGCGCTTCCGCGATATTACATCTCGCGAAAAGGTGACGGCAATGTTGGGAGATTCTCAAAGGCGCTTTCGGGCAATTTTTGATTCTTCTTTCCAATTTGTGAGCTTATTGAAACCGGACGGCACTCTGCTGGAAGCTAACCAAACTTCTCTGGATTTTGCGGGAATTAAGCTTCGGGATGTGGCCAATAAACCGTTTTGGCTATTGCCTTGGTGGGGAGATTCTGAGGAAGTTCAGGAACAGTTGCAAGAGGCGATTTCTCGATCGGCAAAAGGTGAATTTGTCCGCTATGAAGTGGAAGTTCAAGGTGTAAATCGGACGGCAACAGTTGATTTTTCTCTCAAACCGGTTGCGGATGAAACTGGCAAAATAGTATTGTTGCTGCCGGAAGGTCGGGACATTACTAAAAGTAAGCAAGCCCAAGTCGCGCTGCGGCAACAAATAGAACGGGAACGCCTGATCGGGCAGATTCAATCGCGAATCCGTTCTTCTCTGGATCTCCAAGATATTCTCAACACTACAGTAGCGGAAGTGCGGGAGTTTTTGGTAACCGATCGCGTGCTGGTTTTCCGCTTCCGACCCGACTGGAACGGAAATGTGGTGGTGGAGTCGGTTGGAGAAGGATGGATGCCACTGAAGGGGATGGCAATTGACGATTGTTGTTTTGCCACTACTTACATCGGACAGTATTTAAAGGGCCGCATTCGCGCCATAGAGGATATTCATGCTTCTAATTTGAGCGAGTGTCACCTTAAATTCTTGGAGACTTGTCAGGTGAAGGCAAATTTGGTGGTGCCGATTGTCCAGCAGGGAATTGAACCGAGGGAAGGTAACGGTTCTTGTCAAGTGCCGAAGTTGTGGGGTTTGCTGATTGCCCACCACTGTTCGGCACCCCGCCAGTGGCAGCAGTTTGATGTGGATTTGCTGAGTCAGTTGGGTACTCAAGTTGCGATCGCGATCGAACAATCTTTACTTTACCAGCAGCTAGCGGCGGCCAACCAGCGGTTGGACGGGTTGGCGAATTTGGACAGTTTAACTCAACTAGCTAACCGCCGCCGTTTTGACGAGGTGATCAACCGAGAATGGGAGCAGTCGAGCTCTTCGGAACCACTATCTTTGATTATGTGCGACATTGACTGTTTTAAACTTTACAACGACAATTACGGCCACCAAGCCGGGGATGCTTGTTTGCAGCAAGTGGCACGGGTGATTGGAGATGCTTGCACGAACGCACCCGCACAACGCCTCTATTTGGCTGCTAGGTACGGCGGCGAGGAATTTGGGGTAATTTTGCCAAATACCGATATCGTGGCTGCACAGGCTGTTGCTGAGGGAATCCGCAGCCGCGTCAAAGCCTTAGCAATTCCCCACATTAAGTCTGTTGTCAGCGATTGCGTGACACTCAGCATGGGGGTGGCGACGATTTTTGAAGGCCAAAACTCGCCGAAAATGCTGATTGAAGCTGCGGATAAGGCGCTTTATAGAGCTAAGTCTGGCGGGCGCGATCGAGTGGCTATTAGTGA
>NZ_JAUBQR010000259.1:0-8681 GCF_036701385.1 Microcoleus sp. Pol12B4
AGAGAATACGCTTTCATTAGGTTTGACTACAACAATGATATTTTATTGTACCTCATTACAGCGGAATCCGCTGTATCTGCGGATACAACAGTAATTTGCCCGCCCGAAAACGCACTTATTTCATTGGCTAGCCATTCTATTTCTGGAGGTGTTAGCTGAGAAATTCCCATGGTTTCATAATATTTATCTTGTCGCGAAATTGCCATCGAATGCCGGATATACATACTCCAGTTGCTAAAATTTTTATTCATAATTGGAGCCACCTGACATTTATACCAAGGCCACAGGTGAGTCACGGAAATTTGATTGCGGTCGATATTTATTTTAGTCGCTCTGAAATAAGTTGCGATACCTCCCCCTCCGCATAATATAGCAAAACCTAGGCCTCCAAAGGGCACTGTAAGGAAGGAGAACAACATCACAAATATAATGGATTTAAGGCGGGTTTTAATCAGGAGTATTATCGATATAAAAGGCAATAAAACTAACCCCAAGCAAAACAACGTTCCTATCAATATCCAGAAGGCGCTCCAAAAAGTCAACCTTGTGGGTGGAATCAGAATCTCTAGGTTCTCCCCATCTTCCTTAAGTTCAATCCTACTCCCAAACGGTTTTTGTCTAATCGCCGACATATCTGTTTGCTGGCGGGGATTTTCCAAGGCTTTCAGCGCCTCCCCAGCAGATGCGAGACGGCGATTCAAACTCGGTTGTGTCATCCACTTCAACCAATCGATTAAATCTGGATTGAGATTAACTATTGACTCAAATTGAATTTGCAAATTACCTTGGGATAACTCGGCAGGATGCCTACCTGTCGCTAAATAAATTAATGTCGCACCCAAGCTGTAAATATCGGAAGCGGGAACATTCCTGCCGCCAAATTGTTCGGGTGGCATATATCCGTAAGTGCCAACAACAGTAATCGTACTACCTTTTCTGGCCGCTAATGTCTGTACGGAACCAAAATCAACTAAATAAACATCACCGACACTATTGCCAGATCTATTTGCCAGTAAAATATTACTCGGCTTGATATCTCGGTGAATAACTTGCGGCTGTTGCCCGTGAAGGTAACGCAAAATTTCCAGTAATGCTTTAGCCAGTTGCTTGATTTCTGCTTCGCTAAAAGTTCGCCCGCTTTTTAACCATTCCTCTAACGATTTGGCTGGGATATAGCTTTGTACCAAGGCAAATCCTTTACCAGTTGGTGTATCCACATCAAAGTAATCCAGGTAACGGGGAATTGCCGGATGAGAAAGCAGTTGTAAAGTTTGCGATTCTCTTTCAAACAGCTTCAAGTGATCCCAGTGAAAATCTTCCCCAAAAATCAGTAACTTGATTGCCACTAACTCTTGGGTGTGCAAGTCGCGCGCCAGCAACGTGCGCCTTCCCGCATTTTTACTTAGCTGTTTCTGGATGACATAACGTTCTTTTAAAATTTTACTTGTCATTTTTTGCAATCCTCTTGAGAATAGTGGTTGTTAATTTTATCTGCCATTTATACTTTATTCACTAATGGGTAAATCTAACCATTCGCTGAGTTCGCCTGCTATCCAATCAATCTCGGCATCGGTGAGATGGTTGGTAATAAGTGTATATTCCTGTGTTCCCGCCCAAATCTGAATGTCGCGAGGATAAGGGCGCGATTTTTTAGGTTTATTCCCTATGAATCGTAATTTACAGATTGCCATCCTTGGACTTGGGGGCAGAAGATTATAACGTACAAATCCTAACCAATTGGATGTCAAATAAATTTGTTTGCGATCCAGGCGCACTCTACTGGCTTCATAAAGTAACCGGATAATGATTGATAGGGACAAAGTTACCAAGTAAATTACCCATAACAACGCCGCGATTCCTGCGGATAATAGAACAAAAGAAGAGGCAATACTAAACGCAGGCATAATAGATGATATACTTAAAAAAAACAAGTATGAAAGTATAAGAAACGCCATTACTAACAAGGCAATAGTGTCAAATAGAGGAGAAGAACTAGGAACCACAATTTCCAAAGAATTCCGGTCTTTTTTCAGTTTGACCTTACTCCTAGCAGGTTTTCGCACAACCAAGGGTATCGCCTCTTTCGGTCTTTCCAGTGCTTTTAATGCCCGATCGGCCGTGGTTAAGCGGCTGTTTAAATCTGGTTCGGTCATCCACTGCAGCCAGTCCACAAAATCCGAACTAATAGCGATTTTTGGCTCAAAATTAATACGCAAATCCTCCTGCGGCAATTCGGCTGGATGGACTCCCGTTACTAAGTAAATTAACGTTGCACCCAAACCATAAAGATCGGAAGCCGGAACAGCACGCCCGCCAAATTGTTCGGGCGGCATATATCCGTAAGTTCCCACTACAGTAACGGTGCTACCTTCTCTCGCTGCTAAGGTTTGAACTGAACCAAAATCTACTAAGTAAACTTCACCCAACCAACCACCTTTATTAAGGGCAGAGTGTTTTTGTTTGAGGGGCGATCGCTCTGCTAACAGAATATTACTCGGTTTAATATCTCGATGAATTACTGGCGGGTTTTGGTGTTGCAAATATATCAAAATTTCCAGCAACTTATTAGCGATTTGCTTTATTTCTTTTTCGTTAAAATTCCGTCCCGCTTCAACCCATTCTGCCAAAGATTTCGCTTCAATATAGCTTTGTACCAGGGCAAGCCCTTTAGTCTTTGGTGTCTGGAATTCAAAATGGTCTAAGTAACGAGGAATTGCCGGATGGGAAAGTGACTGTAAGGTTGTGGCTTCTCGTTCAAATAGTTTTAAATCGTCCCACTGGAAATCTGCACTAAAAGTAAGGATTTTGATGACGACTAACTCCTGAGTTTGTAAGTCGCGCGCCAGGAAAGTTTGTCGTCCTGCATTTTTCCCCAGGCATTGCTGAATGGCATAACGTTCTTTTAACACTCGCTCTAACATATTTTTTACTATAAATATTAGCAGCTTTTACTATATTTCAGGGTTAACGAAAATTGCTAGGAAAAAGCTCCATTTCTAACAAACATTAATTATGAGTATTATGATATGACTATTATGAATTCAAGCAATGGCACAAGCGTTGCTAAAGTACGCGAAGCTGTTGAGAAAGTGCGGGCACAAGAGTCTTACAAAAAAATCCGATCGCAAATCTTTGATGCAACTGCGCCAACAAATCGGACTCGTCTTTCAAAATCCCGAACATCAATTAGTAGCTTCGACGGTAGAAGAAGATATTTCCTATGGATTGTACAATTTAGGCTTAAGAGAATCCGAAATTGCTCAACAGGTGCAGCAGGCGATCGAGCAATTCGATCTAAGCGAACTCGCCCGCGAACCAATTCACAATCTCAGTTTGACCAGAAAAAGCGGGTTTCCATCGCCGATATCATGGTTCTGGAGCCGAAACTGTTGCTGTTAGATGAACCTACCGCCTATCTCGATCCGCGTCACACTCGACAACTGATCGGTTTACTTCAACAAATTCACAGCGCCGGAACCACCACCCTGCTAGCGAGTCACGACCTGGCATTCATCTACCACTGAGCTGATTGGGGGTTTGTAATGGATCGAGGACAACTAATTTTAGTAAGGAACACGGGAAACCATTTTTGCTCAACGGGAGGTTTTGAAGCAATTGCAGCTTGGCGTACCGCTGGCGATCGAGCTAATTGACAAATAAGGGCGATCGTTGAACAAGACGATCGCTCAAAAATGCCCGCTTTCGAGGAATTGCAATAACAAATTTTACCAAGCCGCAGGCTTTAGTTATTTGTTATTGGTTATTGGTTGAATTAAATTATTGTGGAACAGGCATCTTGCCTGTTCATAAAAATGGTGCAAGATGTAAGTTCCTGTGATTTACTAACTTCGATCGTACCAACTTTGCAGCGCCAAGCGGTGAACTTCCCGCCAGCTAATATTTTTAAGTCTGGCAATCTCCGCGCAATCTTCGTATTCCGGCTGTACATTAACAATCGTTTGTCCAGACTTCGCAACTTTTATCTTGACTTCGCCGTATTCTGTTTTAACTGTCTGGATTTCTCGGTGTAAAATCGTTCTTTGTTGAGTCGAGCGCCTAATTCCCAAAGTAGTAGTCTCGCGAAAGATCACAGCTTCGCAAGCCTCCTGAAACTCGGGATGACAAATCGCCGTTAACAAAACTCCCAGCCGCGACTTTTTCATCACAATTGGGGCCGTAAAAACATCCACAGCTCCGGCGCCAAACAAAGCATCAAAAACATAGCCGATCGCCTGCGGAGTCAAATCATCAATTTGCGTTTCCAGTACACAGATTGCTTCTCGATTGTTGGTTAAATTTTCTTTTCTGACTTCTGACTTCTCCCCAATCCAGATGCGCAAAATATTAGGAATTGCCAGGTTTCGAGAACCTGCACCCAAACCGATCGCCTGAATTTGCATCGGTGGTGGCGGCCCGAAACCAGCGGCGAGAGTACAGGCGATCGCAGTTCCAGTAGGAGTGCACAATTCGCGATCGATCCCATTGCTATAAACCGGCACTCGGTGCGTTTCCCACAACCGCATCACCGCCGGCGTCGGCACCGCTAATCGGCCGTGTGCAGCCTTCACCGTACCTGCGCCAGTCGGCATCGCCGAAAAGTAAAACTCCTGAATATCCAACCAATCCAAACCCAAACAAGTACCGACAATATCAATAATTGCATCCGTCGCCCCCACCTCGTGAAAGTGAACCTCGCTTGGGGGGATACCGTGTACGGCACCTTCTGCCTCTGCTAATTTGCCAAATACGGTCAAACTCCACGCTTCCACGCGCGGAGGCAATTTTGCAGAGACGATGATTTGCTCAATTTCGGGCAAATTGCGGTGATGAGTGTGGCTAATTTCGGCATCTGCTTCGCCGTGACTGTGAGAATGTTCTTCCCCATGATGATGGTGGTGGCGGGCGTCAAAAGTCGGGGATTCGGTTTCTGAGGGATCGAGTTCGGTATTGGGATTTTCAGGTTTTAACGACAAATCCGCAGCTAAATCGACATAAAATTTAGTTGCTTGTTGAGTATTCCGGTGGACTAATTCCGTCTGCAACTGGTACTCTGTCGAAATGCCGAGCAAATTTAGTTTTTCGATTAGGTATTCTAAAGGAACGCCGGCGTGGATGAGAGCTCCGATACACATATCGCCAGCAATGCCGGTTGGACAGTCAAAATAAGCTATTTTATTCATTGTTAACAATTAATTTTTAGCATTGATTGTTTCACTCGATATTTCGATCGCCCACTTAGCCTGCAATATCTTAACATGGCAACTATTTACGAAGTGCATCCAGTTGCACCCCAGAGAGACCGGATCGAGAAAATTCAAAAAGCTCTGAAAAATGGGGCAGTGATGCTTTATCCGACAGATACAGTTTACGCGATCGGCTGCGATATCAACTCCAAGTCTGCAGTAGAACGAGTCAGACAGATCAAGCAACTATCCAATGATAAGCCTTTAACGTTTTTGTGTTCTTCTCTGTCAAATATCACTGACTATGCTGCCGTCAGCGATGAAGCATACAGAATTATCAAGCGGTTAATACCAGGGCCTTATACATTTCTGCTGCCAGCTACTAAGTTAGTGCCACGGTTGGTAATGAACCCAAAACGGAAAACCACTGGAATTCGCGTTCCCGACCAGCGGCTTTGTTTTACACTGTTGGAAGCCTTGGGAAATCCCATTATTTCAACATCCGCTCACATTACCACGGATGATGAAGGTGCAGCACCAGTCCCTGGATCTAAAGCAGAAAGCTTTGGCAAAGCTGAACTTTTTGACTGTTTTTCAAAGTTAGTGGATGTCATTGTCGATGACGGTTCCGATCCGGGATATCAAGTTTCCACCATTCTCGATTTGACAGCAAGCGAACCGATTGTTGTTCGCCGTGGTTTGGGTTCGGAAGCTGTCGCCGTTTGGGAAAAAGATTAAAATTTTAAGGGGCAGGTTAAGCGCCAAATTCGGCCAAAACCCGCCCCATTTTTTTAATTCTAAACTGCTTTAAGCCTCTACCTTAACTCCTTTCCAAAAAGCAATATATCCGGCAATATTTTTAGCAGCATCTTTCGGAGTAGGATAGTACCAAGCAGCATCTTTATTAACTTGTCCGGCGACTTCGACACTGTAGTAACTAGCAACACCTTTCCAACCGCAAGTAGTGTGAGTGCTGCTGTCCTTGAAATACTCACGGTTGATGGCATCGGCGGGGAAATAATAGTTGTTGTCTACAATTTCGCACTTGTCGCTCTCGGCCAAAACGGCACCATTCCAAATTGCTTTCGGCATCAGTTTTTCTGCTTAACTTGAGATTCTCAATTATTGTAACTGTATTTGTGCTCAAAAGGCATAGAATAGTTGAGAAGCCAACAACTAACTACTGCAAATGCCAGCGTCGAATCCGCCAATATCTTCTGTGCCGCTGCCCCTAGAACAAGCACTCAAACATTTTTTTGGCTATGACTCTTTCCGCCCGGGGCAGCAGGAAATTGTCGAAGCTGCTTTACAAAAACGGGATATGATGATTGTCATGCCGACGGGCGGTGGCAAGTCTTTGTGTTTTCAATTACCGGCACTGTTGAAACCGGGATTGACTGTGGTTGTTTCGCCGTTAATTGCTCTGATGCAAGACCAGGTGGAAGCTTTGCAGGATAATGGAATTGGGGCGACTTTTCTCAACAGCACTTTGAGCAGTCAGGAAACCAGATCGCGCGAAACAGCAATTCTCGAAGGTAAGATTAAATTGCTTTATGTTGCACCCGAACGCTTGCTCGGTGAGAGATTTTTACCGTTTTTAGATATAGTAGCAAATAAGTTAGGAATTTCGGCATTTGCGATCGACGAAGCCCACTGCGTTTCGGAATGGGGGCACGACTTTCGACCAGAATACAGGCAAATGCAGCGAGTGCGCGATCGATATCCCGACATTCCCATTATGGCACTAACCGCCACCGCCACCGAGCGCGTCCGCCAAGACATCATCCAGCAGTTAACTCTGCGAAATCCCTACATCCACGTCGCCAGCTTCAACCGCCCCAATTTATACTACGAAGTTCGCCCCAAAACCAAACACAGTTTTGCCGAAGTTTTGCAAATTATCCAAAAAAAAGGCGGTTCGGGAATTATCTATTGCCTCAGCCGCAAAAAAGTTGATGAAGTTGCCCATAAATTGCAACAAAGCGGCATCCAAGCCTTACCATACCACGCCGGCATGAACGATGTCGATCGCGCCACCAATCAAACCCGCTTCATTCGCGACGACGTGCAAGTAATGGTAGCCACAGTTGCCTTCGGTATGGGCATTAACAAACCCGACGTGCGGTTTGTAATTCACTACGACTTGCCCAAGAATCTCGAAGGATACTATCAAGAATCCGGTCGCGCAGGCCGAGACAACGAACCCGCCCATTGCAGCTTATTTTTCGGCTACGGCGATGTCAAAACCATCGACTACATCATCGAGCAAAAACCTGATCCCCAAGAACAAAGAATTGCTCGCCAACAGTTGCGGCGAGTAATCAACTATGCTGAATCCACCGATTGCCGTCGCACAATCCAGTTAAGTTATTTTGGCGATTCATTCCCCGGAAACTGCGGTACTTGCGATAACTGTTGCAACCAAAAACCCGTAGAAGATTGGACGATTGAGGCAATGAAATTTCTTTCTTGCGTTGCGAGATGCCAAGAAAAATTCGGCATGAATCATATTATTGACGTACTGCGCGGTTCAAAAAATCAAAAAATATTGCAATACCAGCACCACCAACTTTCTACTTACGGAATTGGCAAAGATAGAAGTGCTGATGAATGGAAAAAATTGAGTCGTTCGCTGTTAAATCAAGGTTTTTTAGACGAAAAAACAGACGGTTTCCCCATTTTGAAACTGAATGAAAAAAGTTGGGAAATTATGAAACGTCAGCGCACAGTTGAAATTGCCATTGAACCCCAGCGGGAAGTACAGGGTAAAGTTCGGTCTTTGGCAGTAGAAGTAGAAGCTTTATTTACCATACTGCGGACGCTACGCAAGCAAATTGCCGACGAACAATTTGTGCCACCTTACGTAGTTTTTGCGGATAAAAGCTTGCGAGACATGGCAGAAAAACGCCCGCAAAATCTCAGAGAATTCGAGGAAGTTTACGGCGTTGGTAGCAACAAGAGAGATAAGTACGGCAAAGTTTTCTTGGAGGCAATACGCACTTTTTGCCAAGAACAAGGATTGCCAAGTGGTGCTGCATCTTCTGATGTCGCTAATCTTCCCAATCTTCCTAACGTTGCGTCTTATTCGCAGATGCAAACCTGGGAATTATACCGACAAGGTTTGACAGTTCAAGGAATAGCTAATGCGCGGGGCATGAGCCCTAATACTATTTCTGGGCATCTGATAGAATTGATGGAAATGGGCAGGGAAGTTGATATAAATTTGTTGGTGGAACCGGAACGTCAGCAGGCGATAGTGTACGCAATTGAAGTTATGGGGGATGAGAAACTGAGAGCAATTTATGATTTTTTGGAAGAACGTTATACGTTTGAAGAGATTAAGTTTGTGCGCGCTTGGTGGCGGCAAAATTATGTAGGTTTTTAACCGCAGATAGATGCATATGAACAATGATGGACCCAGATAATTTACTGGAGTTTAGACTAAGAAAAGCTGGCTCAGTTAGAAACTGAGGCATAAAAAATTCATTGGGCAGCCAA
>NZ_JAUBQR010000260.1:0-8652 GCF_036701385.1 Microcoleus sp. Pol12B4
ATCAATCACAACAAAGTTACTATTCTTTATTTGAATCAGCTCGAGTTAGTTGGAAAAAGTCCCAAAAAAAGCATCCCCAAAAAGACCCCAAATTGGTAGAAAATAAAAAAAAAGAAACTAACGAGTATTTAGAAACATGGCAGTCAGATATAAAACAAGGTAAGTTATGTGTGTTCATGTTAGATGAATGTCATTTATTGTGGGGAGACTTATGTGGGTATGTCTGGGGAAAAAGCGCTCGGAGAGTAGAAGTAGAAATGACCAATCAAAAACAGAGGCAAACCTATTATGGAGCCTTAGATTATGGAAATAAAGAATTTTTAGTACAACCCTATGAAAAATGAGACTCAGCAAATACAATTAGTTTTTTAAAATATTTGATAAAACAACGCCCAAACTCAAAACTGACAATCATTTGGGATGGAGCAACCTATCATAAATCACAAGAATTAAGAGAATATTTAGAATTAGTAAATAAAGGAAAATCTCCCGAAGAATGGCAAATAAAGTGTATCTTATTTGCCCCGAATGCCCCGGAACAAAATCCAGTAGAAGATATTTGGTTACAAGGAAAGAATCTTTTGAGGAAATTTGCCTATCGCTGTAAATTTTTTGCCATAGTAAAGAGGTTATTTATGTTTTTTCTGAATCGTCAAATATTTGAATTTCCCAAACTTTATATGTATGGTTAGTGTTCACAACTCAATTAGGATCGCTATATTAATAATTTAATAGAGTCCCTGAGCATTTCCGCGCACTTAGAATAACAAAGAGTCTTGCGATGTAGCCTTGCCAGATAATGTCTCAACCTCGTATTTTCCCCTTCTACTCCTATCATATAAGTCTTGCTGATGATGTGATCTTCATCAGGAATAAACATGAGATAGACGGGCCATCCATCCGTGACATAAAAATAGCATTTCCAGGCACTTACCCTGTCCCACAACGATTCAAACGTCTCGGAACTATGATCTCCTAATACCCATCCTAAAATTCTTGACCGAAAGTGGTCAACGGCTGTCCACAGCCAAATTTTTTTTTTTTTCACATAAGTCTGTAATTCATCAACCTCACCGACTTCTGGCATGACTTCGGGGTCATAAGCATCTGGTAAGAGTTTTCCCACAAGTCTTACCCAAGTTATTAGGGTGGTGTGATGAACTCCCTTGATTCGTTCTATAGCCCGAAAACTCATACCATTGACGTATAGCACTCGCCAAGGCGGTTAAGACGTAGACTGGAAGTAATCCCCAATCATGTGAGCGCGAAACCCATACCCAAACCCTACAGTTACGACCTTCGTCAGAAAGTGATCCCAGGTATAAAGCTCGATGGCTTGAAGATTAGCGAAGCAAGTCTTCTGTTCAACATTAGTCACAACACCATTAACCTATGACTTTGGAGGCAGGCAAAAACTGCGGACGCAAGAAGCGTTACCGAATCAACTCAAAGGTAATGGTCATAAAATTACCGACTGGGAAAAATTTCGTCAGTTCGCTAAAACTTATGGGGATAAAATGCAAGTCGAGATGGCCTCACTGTGGGATGAGCACATCAGCGCTCGCACGATATCACGAGCCTTAAAAAAAATTGGCTTCACTCGAAAAAAAAGACCTATGGCTACTGGGAACGGGATGAAGAAAAACGCCAGGCATTTGTAACGCAGTTGTCCACAATACCCCCTGAGAAAATTGTTTACCTAGATGAATCAGGGATGGATAGTCGAGATCAATATGATTATGGTTGGAATGAGCGAGGGCAGCACTTCCATGCCCTGAAATCAGGCCGGCGCCAGGGACGGGTGAACATAATTGCCGCCTTGTGCAACCAAAATCTGAGCGCTCCCTTCACTATTGAGGGGGCGTGTAATCGAACTGTGTTTGAAACCTGGTTAGAAAGTTGTTTGCTTCCGACACTCAGAATTGGACAGGTTGTGGTGATGGATAATGCCACGTTCCACAAAGGTGGGCGTATTCGAGAATTGATTGAGACGGCAGGCTGTAAACTATTGTATTTACCCCCCTATTCTCCAGACCTCAACAAAATTGAGCAATGTTGGTCTTGGTTAAAAAGTCGAATTCGCAAAAAACTGGGGCAGTTTGATTGTTTACGAGATGCCATTGAAGATGTCTTATGTCAATCGTCCTAACTGCCTTGGCGGCTGCTATACATTTTTAGACATTCCCGTTTCACAGTCTCACTGTAACCTCGCTCGCACTCATAATCATCGATAAATTGACGGCCACATTTGACACAAATACAAATGTGGTTCTGTTTTCCTTTTTTCTTACCGTTTTTACGGCTATGGGTTGATTTGCACTCAGGACATTGCATGGTGATTCCCTCTATTCATACTCTAATTATGCAACGCCCATTTTCAGACATTCACGTTTGAGTTGATCGTTATAGCCACGATTGGTTGTCGCTAGCTCAACAAATTGGCCACCACAATTGCGGCAGAGGTAATTTTGCTAACCTCTTTTATGTCCATTATTACTGGTTCTTGTCGATTTGCATTCTGGACATTCCATACTGATTAACCTCAATATCATCCTTTAATTGTGCAACGCCTCAGCAAGCCTATCTATGTTCTCACGGGTGTTACCGTCAGAACCCACACCCCTCACCAACAAATTTCGGGCAGAACATCCAGCCCGCCTCACATTTTCCAAAAGCCCCAAAACCATTCACTTCAACCAGGCAGGGTGAGCCATCAAAGCTGCAAAAGGCTGTACTCCCCGCAACTGATTCGACAACGGCAAATGCCCTCTCGGCGCGCTCAAATCCCAAATAAACTCTTGCGGATACCGCGTCCAATTATTCCCCTTCTTCCAGCCTATTAGCGGCCACAATTTATCCCAATTCTTGCCAGAACTTAGCCAAATTTCCCGCTGCACTGAAAAGCCAAATTTGCCTTCAGAATGAACTTTCCACAGCGTATTAATTGTTTGCAAATCCGCCACCGGCAAACTCTCAACTTGCGTAAAATACAGCCACTTTCTCACGGAAGCTGTATCACCCGCCAATTCACAAAGCTTGCCTAAAGTCAAGCGATCGGCTTCTTGAAATTCCTGTAACGCCAATAATTGTTGCAGCGGAGTGTAATCAACGTTAGAGTCCGATCGCAGCGGCACAACCCCAGTGGGAAAATTCGCTTGCAAAAACTCCGCCGCTCTCGGAGAATTAGCACTGTAAAGAATTTGGTAAGCCTTACCCATTACCGCAGTCGGTGCCTCTGACTTGCGCTCTAATAAAAATTCCATCAATACATCCCAACCGGAATCTGCTATTTGTTGTTGTAGCAGTTGCAGTTGAGTTTTTTCCGAACCCGACCTCAACTGAGAGCGGAGTTCGGCTGTATCGGCCGCCGAGTCTAGAGGAGAAGTAGAAATCGAGTCAGTCATGAGAAACTATCAGCTATCAGCTATCAGCTATCAGCGATTAGCTGAAGCCCTGGTTTTCCCCCATTGTACAATGGTACTGACTCCGATTCACTTCTCTGTACGCGGATGCCTGCGCGCCACGCTGCCTAGTTTAGCCGATCGCCCCCACCCTCTTCACCAATGGCAGCAATAGCAAATCCGTCTACCATCTAAATTTTACGATTGATGCCATGTCAAAGAGTTTTTCTTGAACCTAGTCGTCCACGATCGAAACCCATGCAGAGAACGAAGGCGGAAAAAAGTTTATGTCATATTCAGAGTCTTCCCACTCTTTGACCCACAGCGGCACGGCGCCGGGGCGAGGAGTTGCAGAAAAGGTGCGTTCTTTGACTTCGATCGAGTGAAAGAGCTGTTTTAAAGTATCTCCCCGATCCAAAGCTTCGCTAAGGATGTCGTCCAACTCAGGATCGACCCGTTTGACACGGTTTTTGTCCTCCTCCAGCCACAGAAGTTTTAAAGACTTCAGATCTCTCGGACTGAGGATGCTCTTGTAGTACACGCGCTTGAGGGTCGCTACGGGTTCCAATGAGCGTTCGATCCGGCGAATTTGCTGAACTCGCAGGTAGTGCCATTCCGCTAAACGCTTGCTTTCCGAAGGCGGGAGAGTACCCTTGCCCGCTGCGTGTTTGTAGTCGTATTTAATCAAACTGCAAGCCATATTGGCTAGCAGATGAATTAACTGTTTTTCTTTGGGTGTTGCCTGACGACGTTCCTGGGTTCTTGTCAATACGCGCTGTCTGCGGGTAGTTTCGAGAGTATTTTCCATTGGGTTTTTACGAGATGAAATACGATTGTGCCAGATCCAAATCCCGAACATCAGAAGGTAAGGAAGTTGATAGGCGGGGAAACTCCACCGACAGACTCGCCTTACCTATTTATTTTCCCATCCACCGTTCTCTGAAACCGATCCCCACCCCTGGGATTAGGTAGACTGATATTGGGATCGAGTTTTAACTACCTCGATTAGAGGCGGTTGGGACAACAAGCACCACAACTACAGCCACAACCGCATCAGAGCGAACCACACAATAGCGCCAATTATTTCCTGCCTTTACGCGTTTTTACCTCTTCTTGCTCCCCATCCTCATTCGTTCCAGTGTAGTTAAAGTCGGGACGACTCTCCCAAGCCGTCAAACTGCTGGCTGATGAATGTTGTGGGGCGATCGCTGAAGCGCTGGCGCTGCCTGCCTGGAAAAAGCCGAAGCCAGCCGAGGCAATTACCCCTAATACTAAGATGCTGTTTTTCATGTTCGATGACCCTGATTTGCGTAGATTGACACTTTTTGGCTAACCCGATCTGTCAGAAATGGGTTGATGCAATAGCCCACTTGTCTTCTGATAAATCTGCCTGCCATAATCAATTCAGACAGGCACACCCGCTTGCGATCGGAAACGCCGGAAGTGACGTGTTACTAATGTCCACGATCATCCATCAACCCGAATTTTTTGGGTAGTGGAGCGAAAGCCATCAGGGCGTCGATCCATCAGGGAGTTATGCCATCAGGGTGCTAATCCATCGGGTAGTTAAGCCATCACGGCGCATCTTCTACAATTAGCCACCAACTTAACTTTTATAGTTGAGTAAGTGGTTAGCCTCGTACTCACAAACCCTTTAAGAATTAAACTTTTTGTGGATGCATCCTGAAAAGTTTGTTCTTAGGAATCCCCGATCGCGAAAGCCCGGGGAAAGTCAGCAGCATGGAATTCCATGCAATCTAAGTCAACTAAAAAAACGCAGATTAACGATATCTCCCACTCAAGCAGTCCTCAGCAAAACGCTGGGGTTTTTTATTGGCAGCCATTGCGATCGCGTTTTTCTCCGGCATCCGGCAAGCGGATTTGAAGGCTGAAGGTTGACGGCGCTGTGGTTAAGAGTTTCCCTGTCCACATCATACCACCGGGTGAAATTTAAAGTATTATTGTAAAAAAATGTGAAAAAAACGGCGTTTTAGCGTTCTCAATCCGAGGAAAGTGAAAATTCATCAATTATGTCAACGAGTGTAAAAAATCAAGTGGCGGGATACGATTCAGCCGATGGTAGGATTTGGGACGAACGCTTGCAAAGATACGGTAAAGATTGACAAGAAAAAAGCTGAGCTAGTAGACAATAGAGAAAGAGGAACAAAAATTTTCCACCATAGTAAGGCCGATTCAAAAAAAACACTGCAAATGCAACAGGCAAACTCCAAACCCTTATTGAATAAGTCGTTCCCCAATCTAAAATCTAAAATCTAAAATGCTATAAGCGGGCAATACTTCCAATTTGTAACCTTTCGATCGCACAGCATAGGGGTGTAAAATCTTGATGAATTCCCAGATGACAGCAGAAGTCAACTCCACCTACCAATATCAAGTCGGAGGATATTTGCCTGCCGGTGTGCCCACCTATGTCAGGCGATCGGCCGACAGTGAGCTATACGAAGGACTCAAAGCCGGAGACTTCTGCTACGTGTTGAGTTCGCCACAAATGGGCAAGTCCAGCCTGCTAGTGCAAACGGCCAAAAGGTTGCAAGCCGAAGGTACAGTTTTTGCAGCTATCAACTTGAGAAGCATCAGCAGCCCAAATATCTCCCCCCAAAAGTGGTACGCAGCAATCATGTACCGCATGGCAAGCAGTTTACACATCACAAACAGGTTTGATGCTATCAAGTGGTGGAACGATCGCGAACTGTTATCGCCGGTGCAGCGATTGGAGATATTTATCGAAAAAGTTTTGCTCAAGTCACTTCAGCAAAATCTGGTAATTTTTATAGATGACATTGACAGCATCAGCAGCCTAAATTTCAGTACCAGCGATTTTTTTGCTTTGATCCGGGCTTGTTACTCGAAACGGGGAGAGCAACCGGAATACGATCGCCTGACTTTTGCTGTTATGGGAGTAGCAGCCCCCTCAGAATTGATCCGAGATCCAAGCTGCAACCCTTTTAATATTGGACGGCAGATTCATTTAAGTCGATTCCAACTGCACGAAAGTTTGTCGCTAGCAAAAGGATTAGCCCTGAAAGCTTTTCGCCCCCAAAAAGTGCTCCAAGAAATATTAGCTTGGACGGGCGGCCAACCGTTTTTAACTCAAAAAGTTTGCCACTTGGTACTTGAATACGGGCTTTTTATTGGTAGAAATGCCGAAGCTCATCAGGTTGAAAAACTGGTCAAACACAGAATTATTAAAAATTGGGAAGAAGAAGACGAACCCCAACATTTAATACCAATTCGCGATCGCATTTTCCATAGCCACTGCGACCTCACGCGGCTGTTAACGCTTTACCAGCAAGCTTTGCAACCGATCGAGGCAACGAAACCGGGGGAATCGCAGGGAGTACCAGCAGATTACTCTCCCGAAAAAATTGAATTGCAACTGTCAGGACTGGTGGTTAAGTCTCACGGTAAATTAATAGTTTCAAACCTAATTTATCAGTCAGTTTTTAATAGATTCTGGGTAGAAAAAGAGCTGGGAAAATTGGCTCCATACCACTCCGCGCTAGCAGCCTGGCTGGCTTCAGACCGCGAAGATGAATCGCTGTTATTGACAGGAGAAAGTTTGCAGTCAGCTTTGGATTGGGCTGCGAACAAACAATTAAGCCAAGAACACTATTGGTTCTTGAATCCCAATCGAACTGTTGAGGAAAAACCGACAGTGGTTGTCGCACCAGTTGCAGACAGCAGCGTAGACACAGATGCAGACAGCAGCATCCTCACCCCGCCCTCAGATAGTGTTCCAACTGGCAGCAACGAACAGAGATTGTACGATCACATCGTCTCCTGCGTGGAAACAGAATCTCCCGCACAGGTGATCGAGCGGTTCCGAAAGCTATTTATCGACGGCATGGGCTATCCCGATCGAGAGATTGAAGCAACTTTGTACAGTATAGTCTCCGTCAAGCGATTGGATCAGCACTTTAAATATATCCTACACCGCTGCTGCTACATCCCGATCAACCGCTGGCAATTGCAATCACACAACCAGTTCGCGATCGCCAAGTTGGTAGCTTTATTTAAGCAGGCTTCTCCCCGATTTGGGACGGAATTTTACATAGTCAAGCGCTTGCAAGAACAAATAGCTTTCTTTACTAAAAGTGAAGAATTTCAGACCATAGAGCGCTTAGTAAAAGCCTTAGATAGAGAGGCGGAACCGCAGACACAAGATACAGATTCTCCTTTGGGCGAATTGATATGTCGGTATCCTTATTTGTACGGCTATTCTCTACTGAGCAAGGGCAGCATTGAGGAAGACCAACAAACCATTCAAAAACTGGCATTTCAAAAACAGCGACAATTTGAAACACATTTGTCTCAATATTTAAATTATTTGGTTGAGCCGAGAAATACAGAAATAGGAATTGTGGAGCGGGCAGCTAATCCCACACTTTTAAACGATGCAGAACTGCACTTAGCGGTCAGGGAATTTGCGGGAAAAGTAGCAGGCGATCGCAGCTACAAAGAAGCGGCTCAATTTTTCCTGAGAGATTCCAGACAAACTCCATCTTACGGCTCATTTAAAGTGGATTTATATGAATATTTAATATCGTCGATCGAGTCCGAATACGGCGGGCGTCAATTTAATGACCGTTTGTACAAACAAATCAAAAATACATTGCCAGAAAATGATTCGGTGAAATTCAATAATTCATTGTTAGTTCGGACTTGCCACCAGTTGTTCAACTTCTTAGTAGTGGAAAATTCTCAACATCCCAGCCACTACGTTTTTTACGACTTGGTGTACAACCTTGGCGCCAGCAGGACAATGGGTTTACTGCTGAAACTTGTACTGCTTTCGGGCAAAGTCAAACCAGAGTTGGAAAAACGATTTTCTATTTTGTTTAATCACTATGAAGGTAAAGCTTCTAATGAAATTATGTGGTTTGTAAAATCGTTGGAAAATTTTAATGTGGCTTTGGTTGTAAATTTTGGTAAGACGGATTTGTCTTTGGTTAAACAGCATCTTATTTTGAATTGATATCAATTCCGGTTGCACCGGAATTATTGTTGACTGTTGACGGGCGGGTCGCAAAGCTGAATGGTTGAGTGTTAACTGTTGACTCGATTTTATTATCCCTATGGAACCGGAAACGATATGACACAAACAAAATTGATCTGGCTGCCTTATGTAATAGTAATGGGGGGGGGTGACAACCAGCCTGAAACCCAGATGAGGTAAAGATTGAAGCCATTGGTGGTAAAAAAGGATAGGCAGCAGAATTGTGACACTCGC
>NZ_JAUBQR010000428.1:0-1664 GCF_036701385.1 Microcoleus sp. Pol12B4
GCTTGCCCCTTCTTGGTTCCGCCCTTTGCACCGTCTTGGGAATACCCAAAAGCGGGTAGATCCCGAAAGTCTCAAATATTGCAGGGAGCGAGTATTTTACAGGCAATACCGCCCCCTTCAAGTAACTGCTAAGTAAGTAGGTGGATATATGCTGTCTCATCGTTAAGTTTATTCATACTCACCTACTTGGCGGCAATCAACAGGTGCGAGATATCGCATCTGTTTGCAGTGAGAAGAAAGAAATCAGGAGAAACAGAAAAACAAGGGCGATGATCGCACTTGCTTTTGAAGTTATTGACGAGTCGATGATAAAACTTAACGCACATTCTCTCCAAATTATTTCTTGTCTATAGAACTGTGAATTTGCTCGAATATCGCATTGTCAGCGAAGAGTTTTTTAGCACCGCCTTCCTACCACCTACATCAGCAACCGTAAACTATTAACGATTAATATCCTTTTATATTTCGTAGTGCCACACCTCAGAAGGTTGCAGAATAATTCGGTGGAGTGGCAGACGATCTATCAAGCCTTGCTGCTCAAAATGACCGAGGGTGCGAGTGACAGTTACGCGACTTGTACCGATAATTTCTGCAATATCCTGATGCGTTAAAATCATATCGATCAGATGTCCTCGCTCTACCTCAGAACCAAACCTCTTAGCCAGCCAAGTTAATAGTTGATAGAGCATAAAATCAACTCTTTTGTAACCTCGCATTACCATAAAATCTTCAGCCTGCTGAATGTGAGTGAGCAAAATATCTTTATTTAGCCAGCGATCGCCACATAGTAAAATTGCCTCAACTTTAGTGAGGCATTCAATTTGAAAAGGATCGCATTTTGATATCGGTTTGCCGATAGTATCACCTGGCCCCCACAATCCCAAGGTGATAATTGTGCCATCTTCCAGCCACGTTACAGTTCGCACTACTCCACTTTCAATCCGCCACAGAGCATTGCTTCTGTTGGGCAAGTGCGAGCGGCGAGGAAATATATGGCGGCTCGTTTCATCAAAAGTTTTAGTGGAAAGAGAAGCAATAGTCATAACCAGTTATTGAAAGAATAAAAGTTAGTTTTTCCAATGGCAGCAGGATAGTTTGGCTGGCAAAAATCTATATAAATTAAAGCCTTACTAGATTCCTGCACCGTCTAAAAACTGGGTAATGAATAAATCAGAAGACAGGAATAATTCATGTTTTTCGACCTCTGCTTGCTCTGTTTGGCTCGGAGATAATTGAGATTTTAAAAAATCAACCTGCTCTTCTAACTCCTTAATTCTATCGAACAAAGCTCGAATCGCTTGAGCTTCCAAATCCGGTAGACCTTGAGAATTTTGAGCATCTTCCACCTGCTTTTTCCGAGAAATGATGCGACCGGGAATTCCCACAACTGTGCAATCGCTAGGGACATCCCGTAGCACTACCGAACCCGCACCAATCCGAACATTATTGCCAATTTGAATATTCCCTAAAACTTTAGCACCCGCCCCTACCACTACATTTTCTCCCAGTGTTGGATGCCGTTTTCCTATTTCTTTACCCGTGCCGCCAATGGTCGCTCCTTGATAAATGACAGCATAATCTCCAACTATCGCAGTTTCGCCAATTACCACCCCCATGCCGTGGTCGATAAACACGCCCCTACCAATTTTTGCTCCTGGGTGGAT
>NZ_JAUBQR010000261.1:0-8608 GCF_036701385.1 Microcoleus sp. Pol12B4
TCGCCGAAGACAAAGTAGAAAGTTTGGCTCCTTTATTGGGACTGCACTATCCGGCTACCGATATTCCTCCCCAGGCAAGAAAGCTGTTCAACATGAATTTAATTCGGTTTATTCCCGATATTAACTGTCAGCCGATAGAACTAATTCCTCACTGCAATCCGCAGAACGGCCGCCCCCTGAATCTGGGCTTCTCTTTGTTGAGAGCAGTTTCACCTTGCCATGTTCAATATCTCAAAAATATGAACGTTGGCGCTAGCATGACCTTGGCATTAATCAAAGATCGAAAACTCTGGGGATTGCTCGCCTGTCACCACCCAACACGAAAGTATGTCAACTATGAAACAAGAAAGGCTTGCGAACTGCTAGCAAAGTTTGTGAATCTAGAACTTAGCTATAAACAAGATAGCGAAAATTGGGAATATGCAATTTATTTAAAAGAAAATTGCCATAAGTTTATTACCAAAATTTCTCAATCACAATGGTTTGTAGAAGGTTTACTTAAATCCGGAGATGAATTGCTGACCTTAGTGGGCGCTACTGGTGGAGTTGTGTGTGCAAATGAAAATTTAACAACCATCGGCAACACCCCGGAATTGCTAGAAATAGAAAACTTAATTGCTTGGATAAAAACTCAAATAAATAATGATATTTTTCATACAGATTCTCTCTCAAAACTGTATCCGCCCTCGCAGAAGTTTAAAGAAGTTGCTAGCGGTTTGCTCGTCCTTGCCATGTCCGAGATGCAAAATTATTACATTTTGTGGTTCCGTCCCGAAACAATTCAAACTGTCAACTGGGCCGGCAAACCAGACGGGGAAATTGAAGTTAAACCGGATGGCAGTCGGCCGCTGTCTCCTCGCAATTCCTTTGACTTGTGGCAAGAAACTGTTAGGTTAAAATCTTTGCCTTGGCAGCGGTGCGAAATCGAAATAGCCCAAGAACTACGGGTTGCTATTACTAGCATGGAGTTGCGGAAAACGAATCAGCAGCTTAGCTTAGCTTTGTCGGCTACCAAAATCGGATTTTGGGACTGGGAATTGCAGAAAAATCGCATTGTTTGGTCGAGGGAACACGAAGAGTTGTTTGGGTTGACCCCGGGAACTTTTGCGGGAACTTATCAAAGTTTTGCAGCTTGCATTCACCCAGAAGATCTAAAAAATACGGATAATACTATAAATCAGACCCTGGCCCAGCGAGCAGATTACTTTCTGGAATACCGCGTGGTTTGGCCCGACGGCAGCATTCACTGGATCGAGGGAAAAGGTAAGTTTTTTTACAACGAAGCCGGCGATGCAGTGCGGATGGTGGGGACAGTTACAGAAATTACCGATCGCAAAGCTAGAGAATTGCAGTTGCGCCTGTTGGAATCAGCAGTCACCACCACTAACGACGCCGTGTTAATTACCGAAGCTGAACCGATTGAGGAACCGGGCCCGCGAATTATTTATGTTAACCCAGCTTTCACGCGGATGACCGGCTATACGCTAGAAGAAGTTGTGGGCAAAACGCCGCGCATCTTGCAAGGAGAAAAAACAGACCACGCCAGTCTCGATCAAATTCGGACAGCTTTGGAAACCTGGCAGCCGCTGCGAGTTGACTCGATCAATTACCGCAAAGACGGGACGGAATTTTGGGTAGAAATGAGCATTGTGCCCATAGCGGACGAAAATGGTGAGTTTACCCACTGGGTCTCAGTGCACCGAGATATTAGCGATCGTAAACTTGCTGAAGCAGCCCTCCAACAGCTCAACGAACGGTTAGAAATGCGAGTTTTGCAGCGAACCAGAGAACTAGAAAGCTCTCAAGCAGAACTCCGGGAAAGCGAAGCTTTATTTCGCTCTCTGAGCGAGAGTTCCCCCGTGGGCATTTTCAAAATCGATACTGAGGGGAAATGTACCTATACAAATCCTCGCTGTCAAGCAATTGGTGGCTTCACACCGGCAGCAGCTTTAGGAAACGGCTGGATGCGGTTTGTTCACCGCGAAGACCTCAAACTAATTCTGTCTAAGTGGTCCCAATCGCAATCGCTAGATGGGGAATTTTCCTGCGAATTCCGCCACATTCAGCGAGACGGAACCATCCGGTTTTGTCGGCTGAAAACAGCTCCGATTTTTTCCGACAGATCTCAACTAATTGGTCACGTCGGCACAGTCACAGATATCACAGAAAGTCGGGCAATTGAAAAAATGAAAAATGAGTTTATTTCGATTGTCAGCCACGAACTGCGAACGCCGCTTGCCTCCATTCGCGGTTCTTTAGGTTTGCTGGCGGCTGGGGTACTGAAAAGTAAACCGGAAACTGCCAAACAGATGTTAGAAATCGCTTCGAGCGATACCGAACGGTTAGTGCGTTTGGTAAACGATATTCTCGACTTAGAGCGGCTCGATTCGAGCCAAGTTATCCTCGTCAAGCAGTGGTGCGATGCCCAGGTTTTGATGCGGAAGTCTGCAGAAGCTGTACTTTCTTTGGCTGCTGAAAATAATATTGATTTGTCGATTTTGCCCGAAACAGCCCAAATTTGGGCTGACCCGGACAGAATCGTTCAACTGCTGGTAAATTTGTTGAGCAATGCGATTAAATTCTCCGCTCCAGGGAGTACAGTCACTGTCAGGGTTGAGGATTTAGGCGATTCCCTACGGGATAGCTACGCTTCACGGGTTTTATTTGAAGTCAAAGATCGAGGGCGGGGGATTCCAGCAGATAAACTAGAAACTATCTTTGGACGGTTTCAACAAGTCGATGCTTCTGACTCCCGCCAAAAAGGAGGTACGGGTTTGGGTTTGGCTATCTGTCGCAGTATCGTACAGCAGCACGGCGGCAGAATTTGGGTCGAAAGTGTAGTCTCACAAGGCTGCAGTTTCTATTTCACAGTGCCTGCACCGTTGGAAGGCGAAGGGGGAAAAAGTTTGGAGGTTTGAGATTGCTTTGATCAGAGTTCGCGAAACCTCAAGTTCCTGGCAACGCACGCGGGTAGGATGATTTTGGGAGGCTGATAGGGAGCATCTCAATGAAAGCAGCCAAGCCCAAAATTGGAATTAGGAGCCAGGAGGAAAGAGTCAGAAGTGTTTTTACAAATATGAGATGCTCCCGGCTGATAGGCGGATTTTTCTGTTCAGGGTTTCAGTAGGTGAGTGACAAAATATAGCAACCTCGCTCGATGAAAACGTTCTTAAGTGCTGAAACTCTTAATTTTATTGCTTCTTCCTTCTGCTATATCTGTCAAGAAACCCGGTTGATGAGCCAGGGTGCGTAAGTCCTTTTTCGGTTTACCATGATTCATTTAAAATTTGAGTTTTAATTATGTCAGCAAAACGTATTCTGGTAATCGATGATGAAAAAAACCTTTGCAGCGTGATTCAGGCCTGTCTGGAACATTTAGGCGGCTGGACGGTACTAAGCGCGCCCGACGGCAGCCAAGGATTGCTTTTAGCTGAAACTCACCTCCCTGACGCTATTCTGTTAGATGTGATGATGCCGGATATGGACGGACTTACTCTGTTTGGTTTGCTGCAAAACAATACTGGTACTCGGGGGATTCCGGTGATTTTCCTGACGGCTAAGGTGCAGGCGATGGATTTGAGCGAATTTGCTGATTTGGGGGTAGCGGGGGTGATTGCCAAACCTTTCGATCCTTTGAGTTTGGCACAGCAAGTGGCGGAAATTCTGGGTTGGGAACCGTTGTTTTAAACTGGGGTAAAATACATCGCAGATAGCATATCAAACTCGGCATTTGAAACCGCTACTAGACAAACAAAGTCCACCCAGCCCGACGGCAGAATCAAGGGCATTCAAGCCGGATGACGATCTAAAATCAGCTTTCTGGTTCTCTTGATTATTGCGAAAATCACGCAATTATGTGATTAAAAGGGGTTTATGCGTCCAGGAAAATCCTAGTTTTTCCGGCTATTTTCATAATTTCCTCATTTTTTTGATTTAGCTTTGAGATCGATCGGTGATTGGTTAATTTAAACTCTGATTCCCTAGAAGTTCTAGAGATGATCTCAGGGAGTCGGGGTTTTTTGTTACCTGCAAAGCCGATCGGCTATTACCCTATTTACAGGCAGAATAACTCCTCCAGAAGTTATGCACACTTGCCTCAAGAACGATTTTTTAAACTAGGAATCACAGATGCAGCCAAGTTTTTGGGTAAAAAACCAGGTTTCAGCCTGCTAACCCAAGATTTACGCAGAGTTCCCTGAGAAACCGGGTTTTTAACCCAGGGTCACAGATGGAACCAAGTTTTTGGGTAAAAAACCAGGTTTTTGCCTAACTCTTGTAATCTCTGCTTCGACAAAAGTATATTTATCAAAAAAAATGATGGTCTTCATAATTTCCTCATATTTTTTAGATAAATTTTACTCCAAGCTCTGGATCTTAAGGTCGATCGCACTCTCAGCACCATTCCGCTGCCAAACAGTGAACCTGTTGTCAGGAGAGTTCGGGAAAGTGACGGTACTTTCGATTAACTGCTGCTACAGTACAACCAACCTCAATAAGTCAGGATCTAGGCCCTGCATACCAAACAAACCGGGTTTTTAAACCGGGAAAAACGGAGTTTCTGCGCCATACCTCTAAGTGTTGGCAGGATAACTCAAAGCTACAAAAATTAATAACTGAAGATGTGATTGGCGCTCTCTAATAACACCTCAAAAATAAGTCGGTCGTTTGATCGAGAGCCAAACTCGCAATTGCCACTAACAGGCAAAGGCAAGTCTCAGTAAGTTTTTGAAAGAGTGTGGAGATTTTTAAATGTCTGATCGGCTATCTTATAAAGGTAACAACCAGATTCTGTGCTATTACGCAAATGTTACCAACCTAGTTCAGGTGGTTCGGATTGGGAACATTCCTAATTGGTACTTTGAAAGAGTGATGTTTCCGGGACAGCGACTGATGTTTGAAGCTGCTGCAGAAGCAGTCTTAGAAATTCACACTGGTATGGTGGCAAGTGCTATTTTATCGGACAAGATTCCCTGCTACGTGCTGCGGGTTATAGAAGAGGTAAGTTCTGAGTTCGAGCTGATGATTACCGAAGAACGATTGGCGGTATTAGCCGGTTAAATTTCATGAGAAATCAGACGAAAACGAGAACGGGCACAAAAATATTAGTTAACGAGTGTTTGAGGACAGGGAAAATGCAGAAAAATCTTGTCAATATTACCTTAGCTGTAGTCACAGAGGAAGTAGAAATTATCTTGGAGTCTTATCCGAAGCACCCCTACCAACAAGCTTTTTCGCCTTCGGGATTGCGACAAGATTTAATTGCTTATGTGCTCAGCCGAGTTCCTAATAGATATACTGCGCTCGACTCCGGCGAGTCTGTGTCAAACCAAACAGTTCAGGTTCGCTGTTCTTCAGAGCAGTTGCTGCACATAGAAAATTTGATTCATACTGGAATTCGCGAGGTGCTGCACAGCTATCAGAAGATAGATTACTGCCTTCCTGAAGAAGTTAAATTCGATTCCAGAGTTGCTAGTTGGTTTTGATAGTTTCTGGTAAATGAGGGAGACGCCGAGATTCTCGGCTCTCTCGGTTGGGCCAGGTGGAATTGTGTACTGACTCGATGGTTCAACACTTTTGGTAATCGCAACAGCAGTTGCACGGGCCATTGGGATTGACAGCACAGCGCAGAATTTCCGATCGAGCATTAAAACGGCAGCTAGCATCTCCGATAACCCAGATGCCGCTTACAAAAGTTCTTTCCGTCGGCGGTGTGGCCGACTGCACGTACAGGGCAATTTTTTGCAGTCGGTAGCGGCCGGATTTGAGTTGATAGCGGTGGTGGCGTTCCAAAACAGCGTAGGTTTGTCCCTCTAAATCTAGATAGTTCCCCGGTTGTGGCGTCCAATCCAGCCGAATGCTACCTAAATATTGGCGGGGGTGAGAGAGAATCACCTCTACGGGTAAAGTATTTTGTTCCATGTGGCGGTGCGTTCGCGAACTGAACTAAAGGGGCAAATAGTGGGCTAAACCTACATCTTCTTGATCTAGAAAGATCAGTTTTTCTAGAGAGATTAATTTAGGTTGAGGCGCTAAACTTAACTATAGAACCTTTGGCGATCGGCTGATAGCCGACTAACCAGCAGGCTAGGAAATAAACTTCAACTCGCTTGAGGTAGCTAAAGTTCAGTTCGATTAGGTTTGATAAAGCAGTACAGGCTGATGGTATCGCAACTCCCAGGTTCTATCGATACGCGGTTTAGATTCCTGAACAGATTTTAACGGTTTCCAGGACTTGGGGTGCTTCGGGTGCGTTTGTACTGAGGACTTCAATCCTGTGATTTGTATGAGGGCTTCAGTGTTCATTACAAACCAAACCGAATTTTTGGCAATCAAAATTCCCAAAAATATGCCATTCCTTCCATGATTCCCCAAGCGCAAGCAGAACCAGCTAAATAATGATTTGTCGTGCCAAATTCGCGATGCCATTCTAAGAGTTCTGATAGAGCATTAGCGACGATTACTCCCCGGACATCCTGTTCAAACATATTGATATCATTGCCAGAATCACCGCAAACTAATGTTGCCTCAAATGGAATTTGTAGGCGCTTTTGTAAATAAGTAATGGCATTGCCTTTATTGCTAGTTTGCGGTAAAATATCCACATCACGATTGCTGCTAAAAATGATTTGAGCTGGCAGCCCCGATTCAGTTAATTTTTGCTGCAAAGCCTGGACAGTCGAGCTATTTTCTGATGCTGGTTCCAAACAATAACTGATTTTCCAAGGATTTTGTTCTTTTAGGGATTGGGGTTTAAGCTGGAAAAACTGCTGAGCTAAAGAGGCGATTGCCATTTTATCCCAGTCTTGAGAAAGATATTCCGCCCAATCTAAATCGAGGATTCCGTCTTGGTAAATTTCGCTGCCTACACCTGCGATCAAATAGTCTGGTTCTAGCAGTTGCTTTTGGGCAATTAATTCGCAAGTTGAAGCATAAGAACGCCCGGTAGCGTAAACCAAACAAATTTGCGATCGCTGTGATTGCAAGCGCTGGTTGAAAACTTGAGTTGCTTCGTCATCTCCGACTAGCGTGTTATCTAAATCTGTAACTAATAAAAACTTCATTTGGGGAATTAGTCAGGAATCAGTAGTCATCAGTCATTAGTGATTGGGAATCGCTCGCTTCCTAAAATAATTTTAACTATTTATAAGAATTTGTTAAACCAACTACATTTATAAGCAAGCTTATCGGTTAAGCTTGGCCAGATTTAATTTTCAACAAGTGGTGTGAGTTTTATTGTGAATAATGCAACCTCCGTTAAAGCTTTTTGGCTGTCTTTCTTGATTTCTGGTGCGGCAGTGCCTTTGGGGCCGATCTCCGCAACAGCTCAAATTCAGGATACCTCAACTCCAGAAGTTGCGCTAGAAGCGAGTGCCGTCCCTACGGCTACCCCAGACGCAGCGCTGGCAGCAAGTAAGATTGAGATACCGCAGTTAGCGGCGATAACCGCAGCAGAGACTAACTCAGCAGTCGATCGCCCTTTACCCGATACAGATGCAGCATGGGTGAATCGTGCTTTACCTCAAACAGATATAGCAACAGTCGATCGTGCTTTACCCGACACAGATGCAGCAGTCGATCGTGCTTTACCCGACACAGATGCAGCAGTCGATCGTGCTTTACCCGACACAGATGCAACAGTCGATCGCGCTTTACCCGAAACAGATATAGCAACAGTCGATCGCGCTTTACCTCAAACAGATGCAGCAACAGTCGATCGTGCAACAACAGCCCCAGAAATAACGGGGGCAATTCGCGAATTACCCCCCCAGGAGTTAGAAATTGCAAACTCTCCTCAGTCTCAACAAGTGGCTGAAGCCAGCAAAGTTGCCGACATCAGCAGCGAGACGGGCACCGCTGATGACCTCAGCATACAAGAAGACGCAGCACAAGTCACTTCTGTTTCCCAACTGTCCGACGTGCGCCCCACAGATTGGGCTTTTCAAGCCTTACAATCCCTAGTAGAAAGATACGGCTGCATTGCGGGATATCCAGACGGCACATTCCGAGGCAATCGGGCAATGACTCGCTATGAATTTGCCGCCGGATTAAACGCTTGCTTAGACCAAATTACCAAACAACTTGGCGGTTCTACTGGGAATTTAGTCAAGCGAGAAGATTTACTTGCTTTGCAAAGATTGCAAGAAGAATTTGCCGCAGAATTAGCTACATTGCGCGGTCGAGTAGATGCTTTAGAAGCCCGCACTGCCGAATTGGAGGCCAACCAATTTTCAACTACTACTAAACTCAACGGATTTGCTTGGTTTAACCTGACTGGAGCTTTTGCGAGCAAGCGAGTCCGAGTTGAAGCAACAAATGGAAATGCTGCTCCGCTCGATCGAGTAGCCGGACGCGATCCAGTCACCAACAGACCTATTGTGCAGAGAGTGGACGATGATCCAGAAATCACTTTCAGCCAATTAGTTTGGTTGACCCTCACTACTTCGTTTACAGGGAAAGACGAATTGATTACACAGCTAGCTGTAGGTAACGGCAATTCCCCAGCCAATCAATATACTTCTACAGGCCTGTTCAATACCTTTGGCACTCCTTTTCTCGACCAGACTGCTGGGGTGAATCCCAATGAAGTTACCCTGCGAGAACTTTCCTA
>NZ_JAUBQR010000262.1:0-8603 GCF_036701385.1 Microcoleus sp. Pol12B4
AGCCTAAACAATTACTACCGAAATGTAGAAATTAGCTGCCAAACTCAAGCCAGCAAAGAGATTTTCATCAGTTTTGAAGCGGAACTCTGGCCTTGCTGTTGGGTAAGCCATACTAAATACGCTATTTATAACCACACTTACAGACCGCAAATGCTGGCTTTAATTGAAAAGTACGGAAATGGCTTTAATTCTCTCAGAACTCAATCTGTGAAAGATGCGATCGCCAGAGATTGGTTTCGCGAAGACCTCACAAAAAGTTTTTCCTGTTCTAAAAGGTTGGACGTATGCGCTCACGAATGCGGTAAAACTTTCAATTCAACAGGTTCGCAGTATATATAAGAAGGAAGGCACGACACGGATTTGGACACGGATACACGGATTAGTTGCTGAAATGTCGAAATTTCAGCTAAACTCAAAAATACACCCCACAACTAGGAGAACTCATAGTGGAAGTTCTAGACATCAAACACAATATCGAAACATTGTCCGATCGACTGGGTACAACCCAGGACTATCTTTGACATCCCCGCACTTACAGCCAAAATTCAAGACTTAGAGCAAATCTGCGCCCAACCAGCATTTTGGGACGACCAAGATCGAGCTCAAGAAACCCTCCAAGAACTTAATGACTTCAAATCTCATTTAGACCAATATCGCGGCTGGCAAACGAGCTTGGAAGATGCTAAAGCTATTTTAGAACTGCTGGAGTTAGAAGCCGACGAGTCCCTGTTCCAAGAAGCCTCATCGAGTCTTTCTCAGTTAACCCGCGAACTCGACCAGTGGGAACTGCAACAATTACTATCTGGGCCCTACGATGAAGGCGGCGCTGTTTTGACAATTAACGCCGGGGCCGGCGGCACAGATGCTCAAGATTGGGCCGAAATGCTGCTGCGGATGTACACCCGCTGGGGGGAAAGTCAAGGTTACAAAGTACATTTAATGGAAATTTCCGAGGGAGAGGAAGCAGGTGTTAAATCTGCTTCTTTGGAAATTGTTGGCCGCTACGCTTACGGTTATATGCGATCGGAAAAAGGCACTCACCGCTTGGTGAGAATTTCGCCTTTTAATGCTAACGACAAGCGTCAAACCAGTTTTGCAGGCGTCGAAGTGATGCCAATTCTCGATCGATCCGTACAGTTGGACATTCCAGAAAAAGATTTGGAAGTCACTACTTCCCGCGCTGGCGGCAAGGGCGGGCAAAATGTTAACAAGGTAGAAACCGCAGTCCGCATCGTTCACCTTCCTACTGGTTTGGCCGTCCGCTGTACAGAGGAACGCAGTCAGTTGCAAAACAAGGAAAAAGCTTTGGCATTACTCAAGGCTAGGCTGTTGGTGATTGCTAAGGAACAGCGGGCTTCGGAAATTGCCGAGATTCGCGGCGATATGGTGGAGGCGGCTTGGGGCAACCAAATTCGCAATTATGTTTTTCACCCATACCAAATGGTCAAGGATTTGCGTACTGGGGTGGAAACAACCGCCATCGCAGATGTAATGAACGGCGAATTAGACCCGTTTATTCAAGCTTACCTGCGGCAGGAAAATCAGTTGATAGCCCAAACAGATGCAACCGCGCGAATATAATTGGCGCCTTGACATACAAAGTCTGCCTGCGCGGACTAAATAATCAAGAGCGGTAATGGCAGCGGATTTGCTATAATTTTGGGGTTTTGGTCGATCGCGCGACCTTCAACAGGTTGCGCGGCCAAAAACCTTGATATGATAAAACTTGATCTAACAAACAAAAGGAGAAATAATGACCCAAGTTGTAATAGGCGAAAATGAAGGGATTGAGTCAGCCCTGCGACGGTTTAAGCGACAAGTTTCCAAAGCGGGTATTTTCCCCGACATGAGAAAGCACCGCCACTTTGAAACCCCGTTGGAAAAGCAGAAGCGCAAAGCTATTGCCAGAAGGACTAAGAGACGCTTTCACCGCAATAACAAGCCCTAGAATTATTAGCACTAAATTGATTCGGCACATATAATGCCTTGCGATTCTAGTACCGCAGCGACTCGGAGAATCACCGCTTCGCTGTAGGGAGCACCAATAATTTGTACCCCCAAGGGCAAAGCGCCGGGCCGCTGTACGGGCACGCAAAGAACGGGCAAGCCAATAAATGATAGGGGTTGGGTGAACAGTCCGAGATTGGGACGCACTAAGATTTCTTGTCCGGCTATTACCATTTTCTCGACGCCAATTTCAGGGGCAGCTATCGGGGTTGCGGGTGCGAGGATGATGTCTGTGTGTTGGAATATTTCGCGAATTCGATCGCGGTACCACTGTCTGAATCTCTGCGCTTGCAAGTACCAAGTCGCAGGGATCAGGGTTCCGGCTAAAAAGCGATCGCGCGTCGCCGGATCGAAGTCTTGAGGGCGCGATCGTAAATTGTCTAAATGCAAGTTTCCGCCCTCGCAGGCGGTAATGATAAATGCCGCAGCCCGGGCGCGATCGGATTCCGGTATGCTGACAGTCGCAAGCCCCCCTATTTTTGGGGGGTTTGTTTTTTTTTCTGTCCTAATACCACAAAATAAGACCTTTGTCAAGGCTTTAGCAACTATTTCTACAGCATCCATTGCTTCCGGTTCGGCCCCTGTGGCGAAATACCCGTCAGCAACAGCAATTCGCAATCCCGCAATTCCTTGATTTAACTGCGGCGAACAAAGTTCAGGCGGGCGTTGAGTGCAAACTGGGTCACGAGAATCCGGGCCTTGCAGGATATCGTACAGCAGCGCCATATCTCTGATCGATCGCCCAAACGGCCCCACACAATCCAAACTACTCGAAAATAAATAAGCGCCAGCCCTGGACAAACGGCCGTAAGTAGGCTTAAACCCAAAGACACCGCACAAAGCAGCCGGTACGCGGATGGAACCGTTAGTATCAGAACCGAGAGTGATGGGTACAAAACCGGCGGCGACTGCTGCTGCGGAACCGCCGCTGGAACCGCCGGCGATACGCGCAGTATCGCGGGGATTGCGAGTCGGCCCGTAGTGGCTGTTTTCGGTGACGAAACCGTAGGCGTACTCGTCCATGTTGAGAGTACCTACGAGTACAGCCCCAGCTTGTTTTAGTCGGGCGACCACGGCCGCGTCCTGGGTAGCCGAAGGATTGTCAGCGTTGATTTTTGACCCAGCTAGAGTAGTAATTCCGGCGATATCAAACAGGTTTTTGACAGCGAAGGGAACGCCTGCTAAAGGGCCTGGGTCTTGGTTATTTGAGATCGAATTATCAATATTTTCGGCTGCTGCGAGTGCGCTTGATGCAGTGATTGCAGTAAAGCAATTAAAAGCTTTATCCTTAACAGCAATCCGTTCCAAAGCAGCACTTACCGCCTCTGTAGCCGTAACTTTACCACATTTAACAGCCGCTGCCGTAGCAACCGCATCCGCCTTATCTAAAAAACATCTGCGTTCATCTGCGTTCATCTGCCCTCATCTGCGGTTAAAAATCTAAGGTTCAAACACCGGCGCGACTTCTACTTCTGGGGGTAAAGGGAATTCAGTAACGAGTCGGGCGATCGCAGCTATTCTCTCGAAGTTTACCACAACGCCTGGACGATGTTCCGAGTCTAAGGGTAAGTTTATCAGTTCAGCGGTGCGATCGACATATTCTTCTATATTTGTCATTAGTCCATCCCAAACAACATCAGCGTTCATCCGCGTACATCTGCCCTCATCTGCGGTTGAAAATCTAAGGTTCAGATATAGGTGCGATCGATTATTGTATTGTAATCGCGATCGGGCAGTCAGTTATTATTGCTCAGTTTTTTGTATTCCTCGGATTGTCTGATATCATCTAGAGGGGATTTTTGCTTTGCTGGTTCATCAGGACAAAACTTTATACATACCTGCGTTTCCCCCGCCTGGAAATTTTCATTAACTTTTATTTGAAGCTTTCCTTTTTGCCAACCCTTAGAACCAATTTTTAGAACTTGACAATCTATTCCTTCTTGAGGGGAGTTCCAGTCTATCTCCCCTCCACTAATTATTATTTCGTCGTTAATCCGTAGCTCTTTTATCCAATTAATTATTGATTTTTGGCGAGATTCCCTTATTGCAATAAGATCAAGTATCTCAATAAACTTGCTAGTGATTACCTCTGCAAAACTGCGTACCATAAAAGTAGCTTTATCGAATAACAAAACATCATCGCCGTCTAGTATCTCATAGTTCTTATTGGATTCAAGTTTGTCGTCCATTTTTTTTCACAAAATTCTGCTGCTTCCTATTTGATACCATTTCAAGCTATCTGAGTCAAGCTGGTCAACAAAATAAATTGACTCTCGCACTTTTCCTCCAACTCAAACACTGACAGTTTCCCGCAACTTCTCAACGGCAACATCCAGCGGAGGCAAAGTAAAATCCTCAGCATCCATCAATTCCTTAACCTTCTCAAAAATCTCAACCTCCGCCTCTTCCTGATCCGTCAGCTTATCATAAAAATAAGGGTCAGTAAACCACTGTTCAAACGCTATCATTAACAAACCATTGGGCGAAAGTTCAAACCGCCAATACTTAGAAACTCTACTATCAATTACTTCAAACATCGGTGCCGGATTCTCCATCGGATAATAGCTAAAAATATCGTCGCAGATGTAGTACCAAATAGTACCTTGCCATTCTCGGATAGCATAAACAACATATTCTTTGCCTATTGTTAATGCCAACTTAATTTTTTTAGTGTAACCGCGTGGCGGATCTATATATTTATCAGGGAGAGATTCACCCGTGTTAGCAATACAACGAATTTTCATAACTTGATTACCTACAGATTTTTAGGAGCAATTTTGGGATACTGTCGCTTGAACTTAAACTCCACATCTTGAAGAGTCTGACTGTTCCGAAACCAATGAACTTGTACGGAAGCTCCATTAATTTCAAAAGCCTCAATACTTGTCATTTTATCCCAATCTTCATAATTCCCGCCATAAACACCAATAAGTCTCGGCGCATCCCCCAACAATCTATCTGTACCGCGACGAATTACTTTGCAATTACCAGCCTTAGCATCTTGCAGTAGCAGTTGCTCCTGCAAATTTCTCGGACTCTCATCGGGAATAGCACCTTGATTCACAATTTAACAGCTTCAAATATTGTTTGTCAAATACCATAAAAACTAATTTTAGCAGGTTCAGTTTCCGCCAGCAACTTACCCCGCGAGATCACATACCGAACCGCAGCGCGCCTCCTAATTGCATCATAACAATCCTCAGCATCCAACACAATCAAATTTGCAGGTTTCCCCGCCTCTATCCCATAATTATTATCTCCCAAACTCAAAGTTTTAGCACCGTTGACAGTCACCATATTAAAACAAGCTGCAATCTCAGCCATTCCTGTCATCTGACAAACATGAACTGCCATATGAGCGACATCCAACATATTTCCCGTACCTAAACTATACCAAGGATCTTGCACGCAGTCGTGGCCAAAACTCACATTCAATCCCTGTTGCCACAACTCCTTAACTCGCGTCACCCCACGGCGTTTGGGATAAGTATCAGCGCGACCTTGCAGAGTGATATTAATTAAAGGATTGGCAATAAAATTAATTCCCGATTTTGCCAAACTTCCCATCAGCTTAAAAGCATAAGCATTGTTGTAAGAACCGAAAGCCGTCGTGTGGCTAGCTGTCACCAGCGAACCAGCCCCGCTTCTAATCGCACAAGCCGCTACAACTTCCAAAAATCTCGACTGTTCATCATCGATTTCATCGCAGTGAACATCTATTAATCTATTGTATTTTTCAGCAAGTTCAAAAATTCGTTCAACCGACTTCACCCCGTCTTCCCGTGTCAACTCATAATGGGGAATCCCGCCCACAGCATCCGCACCCATATCCAGAGATTTCTCTAAAAGCTTGTCATTTTCTGGACTTCCGTAAATCCCGTCTTGAGGAAAAGCCACAACTTGCAGAGTCATCCAATATTTGACTTGTTCTCGAACTTCCAAAAGTCCTTGCAAAGCAGTCAGCGTCGGTTCGCTAACATCAGCGTGACTCCTGACAAACAAAATCCCTTGAGACGCTTGCAGCCTTAAAGTTTCTACAGCCCGTTTTTTGACATCATCCAGAGTTAAACTTTGCTTGCGTTCCCCCCAAATTTGAATTCCCTCGAACAAAGTGCCGCTTTGATTCCATCGCGGTTCCCCGGCAGTCAAAGCCGAATCGAGATGAATGTGCGACTCCACAAAAGGAGGACTAACTAAATTGCCTTGAATGTCGATTTCGCGTTCCCCAAGTTCTGAGAGGTGCGGCGAAACGGCGACTATTTGCTCATTCTCAATAGCAATATCTACCGTTGGGCGATCGTCGATCGCACCTAACAAACGACATTCCCGCAGAACAATGCTATACTTTTGCTCAGGCATGACAATTGCACCTAAATTTAACACTTGTAAACGTGATCCTTCCTAGTTGCTACTCAGCCTAGTGAAACAAAAGAATTCCCCAATCACTTGCGAACCCCCTCTTTCTCCTCCTCTGCATCCTCTGCGCCCTCTGCGGTTAAAAAATATTACTCACAAAAGCAAGCTATAACGACAATAACCCCGAAAAAAGCGCCACTACAAATCGCCAATATCAGACAATCTCAAACTCCAGATTGTGATTTTTTACCAAATCAAAGGTAAAATGGTCAACGACATTAGTATTGCTCAATTCCAGATTGTAAAAATCAACAAAATCCGCATCAAAATACGGCCCAGCGTGCCAAGTCCCCACATCTAACTTAATAAAACAATTGCCCGGAATCCGAAAAGCAGCCATATCTTCTAAACTCGGTTTATAGCTATCCCCAGGAGGCGCAACCGCCATCAACCAATCCTTCCCCTCCAAAGAGCCCAAACACTGAGTACATTGAACGTGTCGTGTAATTTTGCCAAACTTGCGACCTTTATTGTGCAGCCGCATAATGTAAAATCTAGGAATACCATTTTGCAAGTTTAACTGAGCATCCTCAGCATCGAAAGACTTGCCATCAACAGCCGCAAAGATAACTTGACCGTAACTCCGAAAATTCTCCGGTGTCACCCATTGTGCGGATAAGTGCTTAGTCGAAATTGATTCGCTCATAAATCCCAACATTCCTAGCTTGATCCGTCATCAACATTCTAATACAGTAACTCCTCTCTCTTCTCTTCTCTGTGCCCTCTGCGTCCTCTGCGGTTAATTAAATAAAAAAATCTAGTTCGCTTTCTCGATCGCCCAAAACACCCTTACAATCAAAATCAGCACACTGCTGCAAAAAACGAGCCGGTATATCAGGCCGAGCACCCCAATGCAAATGCAAATAAGAAGCGTGTACCTGACAAACTCCCCAACCTTCAGCAACCGCCTCAACTTCCCCTCGCTTCCCATACCTCCAACTGTGATAAACTGGATTACTCGGTTCCACAGTTAAATGCGATCGATGAAACTCATGTCCCCAAACCTCATCAAAAGCAGTTAACACCAAACTATCCCTCACCGCCACAGCTTCTCGGTATCCCAGCGTCAAACGCTTTCCCATCGCAGCAGCAGTTTCCAACACTCCCACCCCTTGCCAAGAATTGCCATCGAAGTCTACAATAGAATCGCATAAATACATCAAACCGCCGCACTCCGCATAAGTCGGCATTCCCGAAAAAATCGCACTTTTTACCGCATCCCGAATTAAAACATTACCGCTCAATTTTTGAGCAAACACTTCGGGAAAACCACCACCAAAATACAACCCTTGCACATTGTCAGGAAAAACCGAGTCATCAAGGGGACTCCAAAATACTAACTCCGCACCCAACTCTTCCAACAAATCAAGATTGTCCTGATAGTAAAAATTAAAAGCCCGATCGCGCGCAACCGCAATCCTCACTCCTAATTGTTTTCCCAAAGAGTTGACAACATCATCTTTTTGAGTTATAATACCCGAAGGGAGACTGTGCCTACCCAAAAGTTGCTCAGACCCCTCACCCCCCCCATTTCGAGTTGCAGCCAACAAAGGCAAAAGTTGCTCCCAGTCAAAACTAACAGCAGCCAAATCAGCCAGTTTATCGATCGCAGCATGAAGATTCGGCAACTCCTCAGCAGGAATCAGCCCCAAATGTCGATCGGGAATAGTAACAGCCTCATCCCTACGCAAAACCCCCAAAATAGGTAAATTGAGCGGTTTGAGAGCATCTTGAAGCAGTTCCAAATGTCGATCGCTCGCCACCCGATTCAGCACCAAACCAGCGAATTTAAGGTCAGGGTTAAAAGAACGAAAACCGTGGGCGATCGCAGCCACAGAACCAGAGAGCCTGCTGCAATCTATCACAAACAATACAGGCAAATTCAGCAAATAAGCCACATGAGCCGTAGAAGCAAAGGAAATAGAATAGTGTTGTTTTCCTTCTGGCTTCCTTAAATCCGTTAAATCCGTTAAATCCTTTACATCTCGTACAATCGTTGCCGAACTTCTATCCGTTACATCCGTTACGAAATCCGTTGCCGAACTTTCTTCTTCTTTCTTCCGAGAAACCCCATCAAATAAACCCATTACCCCTTCAACTAAGGCATAATCGACATCTTGAATATGACGAGAAAAACACTTTTTTACATAAGATTCAGACGTTAATACCGGGTCTAAATT
>NZ_JAUBQR010000263.1:0-8438 GCF_036701385.1 Microcoleus sp. Pol12B4
TAAATCCTCAGCATTTAAGAAATTGGTTTGCTAACTGTTGCTATTGTACCTCATAACAGCGGAAAACGCTGTATATTGGTAACGACATACTGATGACAACAGCCGTTTTATTGAGGAGCGGAATGATGGCTAACTATCACGTTCTGGTTTGGAGAGCAGTGGAAGAGGCGACTCCTTCACTGACTTTAATTATCGTGAAAAACGGATTGAAAATGCTAGGGATAGAGCGGCAAAACGGTATCTCTGGGCAAGAGGAATCCGCCTCTAAAGAGGGAAAGTGTGGGGAGAATACCCCCTCTACTTCTACTATTGACGATGCACCCTGAGATAGCAAGTGGATTTCGACGAACCATGAATTAGAATATCCATCCGCGACGGTCGGGGAGTATTTCAAGGATGTCGAAACAGCCTCATCTAAAAAACGACAAAAGGTACTTATGGCGATCGCGCCGCAGAAAAATTCTCACCCCTCCTCCCCTTTCCCCAACTCATTCACCGCCCACGCCTTGCGACTCAGCAAGCAATCTCACGCACTATTCCCCTTCAGCTATCTCCTTTGGGGCTAATGGAAGTTTCCGTAATTTATCTTAACTATAAAACTCAAAACTCTTCACCAGCCCCTATCTCCCTTCAGACAGAGGAAAGCCTTCGTGATTTCCCTTATGATAAATATAAGGTTAACTTCTAAGTACCCTTGTTAAAAATAAATTTTGCAAACAATAGGGGAAAAACTAATGAATAGTCAAGAAAACGCGAACCACACGGACAGCAAAAATCAAGTCACGCTACCAAAATCTAGGGAAATATTGCTCGGCGAGGAAACAGAAAAAGCCCTCGATAACCAAAAAAAAGAAGATGCTCAAACTATGCGCGCTGTAGAACAGTTAAAAGAAGAACTTCAGCAAAAAATAGATGAAGAATGTCATCACAAGGTAGATTAAAACTAATAGGTTTTTTTAGGGTGTGGGTAAAATCGGGTGTTGCCCACACTCCCCTTGGGAACGCTGAAGGCAGAATTAAATAAAAAGATAAAAAGAATTTTTTAAGCAATAAAAAATTCTTGGGTGTACTGGTTACCATACACCCAATTTTTTTTTAAAATAACTAATTCATTGCAACCAGCATACAAGCTACAAAAAAAATAAGTAGGAAAGTAGCATTTGCTTCAAGACGAAAAATACCTGTTCCATATTCGATATTCCCTATTCCCTATTCCATTTGTTATTCGTTGTTTCTTCCTAGAGGTAGAGTGCAATGCAGCTCCTGGTTACCTATGATGAGTTTAAGTAAAAAATGTCAAATTAGATACACATAGGTAGAAAACCATGAGCGTTGAAGATAGAGCAAAGGCAACTGGCAACAACATCGCAGGCGCAGCTCAAGAAGCCCTAGGCAATGTTACTGGCGACCCGAAGGATAAAGCAGAAGGCAAAGCCAAGCAGGCCAAAGCTGAAGCGGGTCATGCGATCGAAGATGTAAAAGATGAACTCAAAAAGAAACTAGACTAAGCTTCATACTAATTGAGAGGGTCGAGCAACCTGATCCTTTCAAGTATTCAACTTGTTTTCAGAACGGAGGAAAAAAGGTGAGTTTATTGCAGCAGAGTCGCAAAATAATTGCGGGCGTACTATTGGTATTAATGCTGGCTATTACTACTGCCTGCGCGCCCAGCGTTTCAGCCCAAAAACCGAGTGATGTACCTGGAGCAATTGGTGGCAGTCAGGGTTATTACGCCCAGCTAGAACGTGGCAATACCGCCGCAGGTCAAGATTTTGGTCAATGGGTAACAAAGACGGCTCATGGCCTGGTTCAGGATGCTTACGTGCGCGACAATAACAAATTGGGAGTTGTAATTACCCCGCAAGTCCTCCCTACTGAAGTGAAAGATTTGGCGAAATCTTTAGCACAAGGTTTTCACCGCAATTTCCCAAATCAGGATGTAAGTGTTTTGGTTTATGCTCCTGATAAAAAACTGATTTTGACTGCTAAGTACGACCAGCAATCAAATCAGATTGAATACAAGTCTTGACCGGGTTAGCAAGCTTAAGTGATAGCAGCATGGCGGTTTAATATTCCGCAGTTTTTTGAAGGCGAAACCATCTCAATTTAATACTGAACTGTTGTGTAGATTGGAAGAGAGTTACCATGAGTAGCAGCGATAATTACAAGCGTCAAATCATGAACGATTTAGCCCAGGGCGATCGAGAAATGATGCCGGAGACAACTGGTGAAGATTACGAAAACTTTGACGATTTTGCTCAGAGAACTTCGCCTGCTCAGCGCAAACAATTATTCGGGCGTTCCCTGAATCACGACTCCCTCCCGCCGGCGCAGTTGGAACCGGAATTGCAAAAGGCGATCGCCCAAATTAAGCCAAACGAACGCGACGATGTAGCGCGGGAATTCTTCAAACATTTGGGCAAGAGAGGATTGGACGATCGCCAATTGGAAAAGCAGCTAGCACTTTCGACCCACCACGCCAGCCGCATGAATGCTGACGATGTTACCAAGCTGGCCTCGTTTACCTATCACAATCACCCAGATATTTTCCGAGAAGTGCTGGCAGAACAGCCGAGTTTGATGAAGTTTTTGGGAAATCCAATTGTTGCTGGTATTTTGGGAATAGTTGCGGCTAAATGGCTCAACAACCGCAAATAGTCTCCGGTTCAGCCAAGCCTAAAAGCGGATAATACCTGCAGCAAATAAAAGGACGATCGCCTGGGCGATCGTCCTTTTATATTTTATATCTAGTCGTGTAAAATAACCGCGATCACGTTTCTAGTGAGGACTCAAGTCCTCAGAATCTTATGAGGACTTGAGTCCTCATTACAAACCTTTTTGATTGCGGTAGTTTGAGGAGAGATAATACTTAATAAATCCCGATGATTGAAATCTTAATTATTGCCCTCGTAGCTGTTAGAGAGATTAACATCCCTTGGCAATTACCGACTACGAATTACCGAGTGCCAATGACTAATTATTGGTCAAAGCTAAAAATAGCTCGACAGCAGTCAACAGCAGTATACCTGACACTCCGCAAAATTAAATGTAGGATTAAGTGTTGCCGTGAATCAGAAAAAAAAGATGAACGTATCCACTATTTGGCGAAAACTCCGCAGCCAGCAAGCCTTGTGCTTTGCTGCACTCCTGGTAAGTTGCCTGGTATTTATCGGTTGTTCCCCCGCCCAGTCAGCGGCTGGCAATTCAGTCGATCCCAAGTTGAAAGAGCAAGTCTTGCAGATTATACGCGAAAACCCGCAAGCAATTTTAGAGTCGGTACAAGCGTACCAGCAACAGCAGCAGCAGTCTCTCAAAGCAGCGCAGCAGTCATTTTTGCAGGAGATGAAAACTAATCCCAAATCTGCTATTGGAGATTCTCCGAGCACGGGATCACCTTCCCAGCAAATTGTACTTTTAGAATTCTCTGACTTTCAATGTCCGTTTTGCGCACCCGCTCACGATACTGTCAAGCAGTTTATGGCAAAACACCAAGACAAAGTTACTTTAGCTTACAAGCATTTTCCCTTGACTTCAATTCACCCTCAAGCCCTGCCAGCAGCTAAAGCAGCTTGGGCTGCCCAACAGCAGGGCAAATTTTGGGAGTATTACAGCGCTTTGTTTGAAGGGCAGAAAGAGTTAGGCGAACCATTGTACGGATCGATCGCCCAAAAGCTCAATCTAAAATTAGATAAATTCAACACCGATCGCAACAGCCCCGCCGCCGAAGCCGCCATTGCCAAAGACGTGCAACTCGCTCAACAACTGGGCATTGAAGGCACTCCATTTTTTATTATGAACGGCCAAACTTTCTCCGGGGCGATCGAGCTTTCTGAGATGGAAAGCATTCTCGCCTCTGTCTCGAAATAAGTAAGCCCACCTGAATAAACAGAACAGATCCCCGATTTCTTAAAGAAATCGGGGATCGAATGCGCGATCGGGTTGATAGCTATATTTACTGACTAATTTTTACGATTGGGAACAAATTTGCTCCTTGTGTTGTCTTAGTAAGACTCTAAGCTGCTTATTAATTAAGCATTATATCTTGCCTTTTACAAGCTTTCCCAAACCTAGCTAGTGGATTCAAATGATTATTTGTTAATACTAATTTGAATTCTTTTGGCAAGAAGATCGTCGCTTTTAAGCTCCATTTCCTTTGCATCTACGAGGAAAATCGATCATGGAAAAAATTACGCAAATAGTTGTCATTGACCCAACCGTTGAAGATTATCAAAGCCTTGCACCAAGCCCCGAACCAAGGAAAGAGATATTTATACTCGATCGGGCGGGGGATGGAGTCGAGCAAATTACAGAGTTATTAGCTAGCTACACCGATCTGGACGCCGTTCACATTGTTTCTCACGGCGGGCCTGGAAATTTGCAACTGGGGTCAATTCAGCTAAATTCTGACAATCTAGACGAATACGGCGATCGACTTCAGCAGTGGAAAAAGGCTTTAGCCCCTAACGCCGATATCCTCCTGTACGGTTGCAACGTGGCGGCAGAAATCGCCCCACCGATAGCGGGACGATCGTTCTTGCAACGCCTCAATCAACTCACAGGTGCAGACATCGCCGCCTCCAAAAACCTGACAGGAAGTGCTGCATTAGGCGGTGACTGGGATTTAGAAGTAACAATTGGTTCGATTGAGACACCTTTGGCATTCACCCAAGAGACGATCGCCAGTTACGATCGCGTTTTAGCTTCTTTTGGAGTCACCAGCACGAACGACTCCGGCTTAGGATCGCTGCGAGATGCGATTACCCAAGCAAATGCTACTCCAGGGGCAGATATTATTGACCTGACTGGCATTACGGGCACAATTACCCTCGCGACGACATTGCCACCTATTAATGAAAGCCTTAGTTTGAACGGCCCTGGGGTGGCTAACCTGACAGTCAGCGGTAACAGCGCAGTGCAGATACTAACCACTACTACCGGCCCTGTTAGCATCTCTAACCTCACCTTTGCTAACGCTAATACAGTTGGTGGTGGCGGTGCGATTAATAACGGCCTCGGCGTTACCCTGAACCTCACCAACGTTAACTTTTTGAGCAACACCGCTGGAGGAGGCGCTGCCCTTTTCAACAACAGTGGCACAGTGACAATAACTGGTTCCACCTTTACTGCCAATACAGTCAACAGTTTCGGTGGTGGCGCAATCAGGCACGGTGGCGGTATTCTCACCATTGTGGACAGCTCTTTTACCGAAAACACAGCGGATGCTAACAGTCAAGGCGGCGGTGCCATCTTGATCGATAGCGGTGCGGTAAACATTACTGGCAGTGCCTTTACTGGTAATAGTGCACAAAACACCGTTGACGGTGGCGGCGCTATCTACCACAGAGGCGGGGGAGAACTGCTGAGCATTCTCAATAGCACTTTCACTAACAACATTTCGGCGGGTAACGGCGGTGCGATCAGAAACGACTCCCAGCCATTGAGTGTTACCAGCAGCACGTTTAACAGTAATCAGGCTGCACAAAATGGAGGTGCGATCGTCAACGAGGGCGCGGCAACCATTACCAACAGCACGTTTTCTGGCAACACCGCAACCAACTTTGGCGCGATCAGGAACGGTGGTACGCTGGATCTGAGAAGTAGCACTCTTACTCTCAATAGTGCAACAAACCAAGGTGGCGGCATCTTCAATACCTTGACGGCAAATGTCCGCAACACCATCATTGCTGGAAACACGGCTACTGTTTTAAACCCCGATGTAGACGGCACATTTACAAGTGAGGGCAATAATTTAATTGGAATAGGCGGCGCTACTGGCTTCACAAACGGTGTTAATGGCGATCTAGTAGGCACTGCTGGCACTCCCATCAATCCGAATCTAGCAGCGCTGGCCAAGAACGGCGGCCCCACGCAAACCCACGCGCTGAATGTAGGTAGTCCCGCGATCGAGGCGGGTAACAGCGCGATCGCACCTGCTACGGATCAGCGCGGCTTAAGTCGGCCTTCTGGCAGTGCTGTTGACATCGGCGCTTTTGAAGTACAGCAGATTGTTAGCATCACCGCGCCGGATAATTCAGCCGCTGAAACTCCTATCGATCCAGGCACTTTCCGCGTTAGCCGCAGTGATAGCACAGTCGGTAATTTGACGGTGAATCTCGCTATTGATGGCAGTAGCAGCGCTGTTGCTGCTGACTACAATCTGGGCAGTACCTTTCCGGTCACTATTCCCAACGGGCAAAGCTTTGTGGATGTGATTCTGACTCCGGTTGATGACGCTATACCGGAGTTGGCAGAAACGCTGCGATTGAATTTGGGAAATGGGAATTATGCGATCGCACCGGCCAGCAGCAATGCTACGGTGACTATTGCAGCCAATGACTCGATTGCTTATGCGATCGCACTCACAACTCCAGCCACAGGTTCCTTAACTGAAGGCAACTCCGGCACTCAACCCGTCACTTTCACCGTAACTCGCAGCGGCGGCACGGGGGTAGCGAGTACAGTAAATTATGCGATCGCTGGTACCGCGAGCAACGGCCCAGACTACAATAATATCAATGGTGCCGGGGCTACTACCGCCACAGGGACGATCGCCTTTGCCGCCAACGAAACAACTAAAACTATTGCTGTGGATGTCTTGGGCGAAACCGCAGTTGAACCTGACGAGACAATTACCGTCACCCTCAGCAACCCAAATTTGACCGCAGCGCCAGAAAGTTCGACTGTCACCACCAGCACCGCCACTGCTACCATCACCAATGATGATATTCCTAGTATCTCGATCGATGATGTAGTTGTTACCGAGGGCAATACGGGTACTGCTAGCGCCACCTTTACCGCCTCTCAGCAGCTTTTAGCTTGCCCGTCACCGTCAATTACGCCACGTCAGACGGTACTGCTAACACTGCTGATAGCGATTACACGGCGGCCACAGGCAGCGTCACCTTTAATGCCGGGGAAACGACAAAAACCATTACTGTTGCTGTCAACGGCGATTCTAAGTTTGAAACTGACGAAACATTTAACGTCAACCTCAGCACCGCTGTCAATGCGACTATCACTAAAGCGACGGGCATAGGTACGATTGCAAATGACGACTTGGAGTCACCAACTCCGACACCGACGCCAACTCCGACACCGACGCCGACTCCACCGACGCCGACGCCGACTCCACCGACTCCAACTCCGACTCCGACTCCGACTCCGACTCCAACTCCGACTCCGACTCCGACTCCGGCTCCAACTCCGACTCCGACTCCGACTCCCACGGAAACTCCGACTCCGACTCCCACGGAAACTCCGACTCCGACTCCAACTCCAACGGAAACTCCGACTCCGACTCCGACTCCGACTCCGACTCCCACGGAAACTCCGACTCCGACTCCGACTCCGACTCCCACGGAAACTCCGACTCCGACTCCAACTCCAACGGAAACTCCGACTCCGACTCCAACTCCAACGGAAACTCCGACTCCGACTCCGACGGAAACGCCAACTCCAACTCCAACGGAAACTCCGACTCCGACTCCGACTCCGACTCCAACGGAAACACCCACACCAACGCCAGAAACTCAAGACGAAGATTGCATTTGCAAGCAGATAACCTTTCCCAGCCAGACTGCTATTCGCGGCCCCAACCAAACAAATAGCACCACCAAAGGTACAGAAAGTGACGACTTTCTGGAGGGTTCGATTACCAATGACAATATCGACGGCTTAAATGGTAACGACTTGGAGGTTGGCTTCACTGGCAATGACAATATTTATGGTGGATCTTACCTCAGCATAGATCTAGGAAATATGACCATTCTTCCCTCTGCCAAAGATAGCGACGTGCTGTTTGGCAATGAGGGCGATGATTACCTCAACGGGGGCGCTAAAGATGATTTAATTTTTGGGGGGAAGAACGAAGATGTTGCTTACGGTGGCAAAGATGACGACATAATTTTTGGAGACAAACAGAGCGATACTTTAATTGGCGATGAGGGTAATGACACATTATACGGTGGTACTCTTAACCCTTTAGACATCGATTCTACAGGTCGCGATTTGCTATTTGGCCTCAGTGGCGATGATTACCTGAACGGGCAAGAAGCCGAAGATTCCCTTTCTGGCGGTAATGGAAACGATACAGTGCGTGGCGGCAAGGGTGATGATTTGGCCCTAGGAGACTTGGGCAACGACGTGCTGTTTGGGGATGAGGGCAGCGATACTCTCTGTGGTGGCGACGGAGAAGATACTATGTACGGGGATATTGGCAGCCCTCTGGCGATCGGCTCCGCTGGCGCTCAAGACCAGATGTGTGGTGATTTGGGCAACGATTTGTTGTTTGGCAATGAAGGTCAGGATACCGTTAACGGTGATGCTGGAAACGATACTCTTTATGGCGGCAAGGATGAAGACAGGTAATTGCTCAACTAGGGGAAAAAAGGGAGCCATCAGTAGAGAGAGCTTGTTGAATAGATTGATAAGCAGTTAAA
>NZ_JAUBQR010000264.1:0-8351 GCF_036701385.1 Microcoleus sp. Pol12B4
CAACAGCGATCGAGATCCGCTGTTCGGCGGCGGTGCACCGGAACCTTTGCCGCGCTACCTGTCGCAGTTATTTCGGGTGATGCGTACTCATCAGCGAAAAAGTTCTGGTTTGTCGATCGGCTTTGTATTTGACGGAGATAGCGATCGAATTGCAGCCGTTGACTCTAGCGGCAACTTTCTCAGTTCACAAATCCTAGTTCCCATACTAATCGAACATTTAGCAAAACGGCGCGGCTTGACGGGGGAAGTCATCAAAACAGTCAGCGGTTCAGACATCATTCCCAAAATTGCCAAGCTGTACGACTTGCCTTTATTTGAAACGCCGATCGGTTACAAGTATATAGCCGATCGAATGTTAACCACCCAAGTCTTAGTCGGCGGCGAAGAATCCGGAGGAATTGGCTACGGTACGCACATTCCCGAACGAGATGCTTTACTTTCAGCGCTGTACTTATTAGAAGCAGTTGTCAAATCCGGGGAAGACTTAAGCGAAATTTACAGCCGACTGCAACAAGAAACAAGCTTTACTTCAGCTTATGACAGAATCGACTTGCACTTAGCTAACATGGAAGAAAGGTCGCGTTTGCTGTCGCTGCTGCAAAATCAACCCTTAACAGAAATCGCCGACAAAGCAGTTGTAGATTGCAACAAAGTTGACGGATATAAATTCCGTTTAGCCGACGGAAGTTGGCTGTTAATTCGGTTTAGCGGAACCGAACCAGTGTTGCGGCTGTATTCAGAAGCGGCGACATTGAAAGAAGTTATGCAAAACTTAAACTGGGCGAAAAAGTGGGCGCATAATTAATCATAGTTTTGAACCGCAGATAAACGCAGATAAAAATAGCTCAAATACTATCAGCGTTAATCAGTGTTCATCCGCCGATATCTGCGGTCAAAAAATCCCATTATTTCCCAGCCTCCAAGTAACCGACTCCCAAGCAACCAGAAACAATATAACTTATTTGCGATCGTGCGACGTTTTTTTTGTTAATATCAAGCAGTAAGTTTTAATTGAAATAATGACCGATCGCAAATTGCTAGTTGTAGCTACGGGCAATCCGGGTAAACTCAAGGAAATGCAAGTTTATCTTCAAGATTTGGGATGGGAATTGGAGATCAAACCGGAAGAGTTGGAAATTGAGGAAACAGGCGAAACTTTTATTGCTAATGCTTGCTTGAAGGCGTCTGAAGTGGCAAAAGCAACGGGCAAATGGTCGATCGCCGATGATTCTGGTTTAATGGTAGATGCACTCGACGGTCAACCTGGGATTTACTCCGCGCGCTACGGGAAAACCGATGCTGACAGGATATCTCGACTTCTCAAAGAATTGGGTAGCGAACAAAACCGGGAAGCACAATTTGTTTGCGCGATCGCGATCGCCCGTCCCGACGGTACAATTGCCTTGCAAGTAGAAGGAATTTGTCGAGGCGAAATCCTGGAGATTCCTCGCGGTACGGGAGGTTTCGGATATGACCCCATTTTCTACGTACCCGCACAGCAACAGACTTTTGCTGAAATGACACCGGATATCAAGCGATCGCACTCTCACCGCGGCCGAGCCTTCCATGCTCTGGTCCCACAAATAGCGAACCTTGTCAACCCATAATGAGGAAAAAAGCCAAAACAGGGGGTAACTGTGGCATTGGATATTGAGAGTTAGGTATCAGAACTAAACAGGAAAAAGGTTTTTCCTTAGCAATGACCAGTTACCAAAGACCAATTACCAATGCCCAATGCCCAATGCCCCAGTATCTTAGATTGCCTCCAAGTTCTTTTCCCCAGTCCGAATCCGAATAATTTGTTCTACAGGAGAGATGAAAATCTTGCCGTCGCCAATCTCGCCCGTGCGGGAAGCCGCGATAATTTTATCAACCACCATGTCAACCTGATCGTTTTCCACAACAATCTCGACCTTGAGCTTTTGCAAGAACTCAACGGTGTACTCAGAACCGCGATAGCGTTCTGTCATGCCCTTCTGACGGCCAAAACCTCTAACTTCAGAAACAGTCATCCCCACAATACCAGCATTGACGAGTGCGATTTTCACTTCGTCTAGTTTAAAGGGGCGAATAATAGCTTCAACCTTTTTCAAGTTTTTCACTCCTAACAGTTAGTACCTTCGTTATATTACTTAATCAGCGTGACATCTTTTAATATCACTGCCAACAGCAAGTATTTTGTCAAGTATATTACCCTATCTTGTACTCGCGATGAAATGCACGCCAACCTTTAACAATCTTCTCGGATTTTCCGGGCACGCGGCTTCTCGGCTCCGGCCGATCGCGGTAGAGTTAAGAAGACTGCAGCAGCCGTCCCCCGCCGATCTGCTAAAACAGAAAAAGAACGCAGGAGACAGGAGTTTTCCGAGTTTCCGCTTTGCTATGTGAGATTTGCACGTATTGCTGAAAACTATAATTGCCAGAGGCGGTCAGTTAAACTATTCTTATGCACCCAGCCAGCCCTCCCCCTGACCGCAGCGGGCTTGATGCCCTACTGAGAAATCGCCCCTTCCTAGCCTTGTGGACGGGCCAGTTATTGGCCCAAGTGGCGGATAAAATTTTTTACGTATTGCTGATTATTCTGCTGAAAACCGGCGACTACCGACCCTGGCCGGTTTCTTGGCAACATTCGGAAAATTCAATGCTGTCAGCGGTGATGATCGCCTACACCGTGCCGGCGATCGTCTTTGGTTCCGTAGCCGGGATCGTGGTAGACCGCTTTTCCAAAAAGCAAATGCTGATCGCGTGCAACGTGATTCGAGCCGCGTTGATTGTAGCTTTGCCGTTTTTGCCCAAAGCTTTTGTGGTTTTGCTGACGATGACGTTTTTGATCTCTACCGTAACGCAATTTTTTGCTCCGGCAGAGCAGGCGGCAATCCCCCTGGCCGTGGGGCGAGAGGGACTGATGTCAGCAAATGCGCTGTTCGCCTCGTCCACAATGGGCGGGATTATTGTCGGGATGACGATCGGCGAACCGCTGTTTAGTTGGGTCAAACACAGCTTCGGAGCAGCTTCTCAAGAGTTTTTGCTGGGCGGGTTGTACCTGATATCGGCAGGTTTGATCTATGCCATGCGGATCAAAGAAAGTCATGCCGGCAGCAGTGGCAAAAACGTCCATCCTTGGCAAGATCTCAAAGAAGGTTTGCGCTATTTGAAACACAATCACCTTGTCAGCAACGCGATGGTGCAGTTGACGATTTTGTATTCGGTGTTTGCAGCGCTTCAGGTGCTGGCGATCGCGCTTTCAGGCAAAATAGGTCTCAAAGAAACTCAATTTGGCTTTTTGCTGGCTGCGGCGGGAGTCGGAATGGTCTTCGGCGCAGCCTTTTTGGGACACTGGGGCGGTCGCTTCCACCACAAACCTCTACCTTTAATCGGTTTCTTGATGATGGGTTTTGTATTAGCAATGTTTGCCTTTACCCGACAGTTGTGGGTGGGATTCGGATTGAGTGCTCTGTTCGGTTTTGGTGCTTCCTTAATTAACGGCCCGATGCAGGCTCTGATTCAAGAAAAAACTCCAGAATCTATGCGGGGTAAAGTCTTTGGATTGGAAAACAATGCGATTAATATTGCTCTGAGCGTGCCTTTAGCGATTACCGGGCCACTGACTGATGCTGTCAGCAAAGCCGTCCGATCGGATGACCTCGGCTTGCGGATCGTGTTACTGAGTTTGGGCTTTTTGGTATCGGTGATGGGCATGGCAGCTTGGCGACATACCCGCAAAGTTTTGCAGGATGTTATCTGAACTTTGGCAAGAAGGAAGTTCGGCAACGAGCCATGTAAGGGATGTAACGGAGGTAACGGATGTAACGGAGGTCAAGAAGAAGGGAGAAGGAAGAGGGAAGAGGGCTTTATTTTCGCGATCGATCTCTAACATAGCAATCCCCCTGATAGTGAGGACTTTCTTAATTGCTGAAACGATTGTTTTTGTTGTCGAATGCCGGATGAGGAATGCTATACAAGCGTCATATCGCGGTAAACCGACATAGAGGCCGCTATTTCCTCTGTTTCTTTTCTTCCTCTGCTGTTCCACAATGTCTCGATCGGGCGAACCCTCTGCGATCGCGAAATCTTTTGTAAAATCTCACCACTTAAATTTTCATAGTTTCATTAATTGAGATTAAAGTAGTATAAAAGCTTTCATTAAAAATCATAATTAGTTTAAGGAAGGAAATTCTGTGCAACTAAAAACTAAAGTGACCATCAGACGTGCAACTGGTGGATTTGCTCTGATTGACAGCTTGATCCGCCACGGCGTCAAGCATATTTTTGGTTATCCGGGCGGCGCAATTCTGCCGCTTTACGACGAACTCTACCGCGCTGAAGAAACCGGCGTTATCAAACATATTCTGGTGCGGCACGAGCAAGGTGCTGCTCACGCGGCCGACGGATACGCCCGCGCTACCGGACAAGTTGGGGTTTGTTTTGCTACTTCGGGCCCGGGCGCAACTAATTTGGTAACGGGGATTGCGACAGCCCACATGGATTCGATCCCGATGGTAATTATTACCGGTCAGGTGGCCCGTCCGGCGATCGGCACTGATGCGTTTCAGGAAACAGATATTTACGGGATTACTCTGCCAATTGTCAAGCATTCCTATGTAGTGCGCGACCCCAGAGATATGGCGCGAATTGTGGCAGAAGCTTTCCACATCGCCAGTACAGGGCGACCGGGGCCTGTGTTGGTTGATGTACCCAAGGATGTGGGTTTAGAAGAATTTGACTATCTGCCCGTGGAACCCGGAGCAGTGAGAATTCCGGGCTACCGCCCGACGGTGAAGGGAAATCCCCGCCAGATTAATCAAGCAATTCATTTGCTGAAGGAAGCAAAACGTCCTTTGCTTTATGTGGGGGGCGGGGCGATCGCGGCGGGGGCCCACGAAGAAATTAAGGAACTGGCCGAACTTTTCCAATTGCCGGTCACGACAACGCTGATGGGCAAAGGTTCCTTTGACGAAAACCATCCTTTGTCGGTGAAAATGCTGGGGATGCACGGCACTGCTTACGCTAATTTTGCCGTTACCGAGTGCGATTTGCTGATTGCTGTGGGGGCCAGGTTTGACGATCGCGTAACCGGGAAATTAGACGAGTTTGCCGCGCGGGCTAAGGTGATTCACATCGATATCGACCCGGCGGAAGTAGGCAAAACTCGCGGCCCTGACGTGCCGATTGTCGGAGATGTCCGGCAAGTTTTGATTGATTTGCTGCGTCGCTGTCGGGAAACAGGAGTTTCGGGGAAGGCTGGACAGACTGCGGAATGGCTGCACAGGATCGATCGGTGGAAACAGGACTATCCGTTAGTTGTGCCTCATTACCCAGACATTTTGTCTCCGCAAGAGGTGATTTCGGAGTTGGCTACTCAAGCGCCGGATGCTTACTACACAACAGATGTCGGTCAACATCAAATGTGGTCGGCTCAATTTTTGAACAACGGGCCGCGCCGCTGGATTTCGAGCGCTGGTTTGGGCACGATGGGTTACGGGGTGCCGGCTGCTATGGGCGCGAAAATGGCGCTACCCGATGAGCAAGTGATTTGTATTGCTGGCGATGCTAGCGTGCAAATGAATATTCAAGAATTGGGAACACTAGCGCAATACGGCATTAATGTCAAGATTGTGATTGTAAATAATGGCTGGCAAGGCATGGTGCGGCAGTGGCAGCAGGCGTTCTACGGCGAGCGTTATTCCTCCTCGAATATGACTGTGGGGATGCCGGATTTTGTGATGCTGGCTGAAGCTTACGGGGTGAGAGGGATGCTGGTTTCGCGACCGGAGGAACTCAAAGATGCGATCGGGCAAATGCTAGCTCACGAGGGTCCGGTGGTGATGAACGTGAAGGTGACGAGGGACGAAAACTGCTATCCGATGGTAGTTCCAGGTAAGAGCAACGCTCAAATGGTTGGTTTGCCTGAACGCAGCAAGTTGCAATCTGCGGAGTTGGTTTATTGTCCGAGTTGCGGCGCGAAGAATGTTTCGACCAATAACTTTTGTCCTGAGTGCGGGACAAAAGTTTAAGTAGAGACACGGCAAGGTCTTATCGGGCAGGGGTTTAAACCCCTGCCAATCTTTCGGGTTAAGCGGTTTTTCTGGTTAAATTGACACGATGAAAGGCAATGCGATGTCCTTACTCGGATCTGCTGTTTCCCATTTAACACCATCTCCGTTGGCATCGCATCGAGAGCTTTAATCTGTAATCTCTAAGCATATTTTATGAGCCAGTGTCTAAACCCTGATTGCCTATTCCAAAATCCGTCGGGCTCTACAAAATTTTGTCAAAAATGTGGGAATAAACTGCTATTGGGCGATCGCTACGGAGCCCAAAAAATTATTGGACAAGGGGGATTTGGGCGCACTTTTCTAGCTATTGACGAGTATAAACCATCAAAACCTCCCTGTGTTATTAAACAATTTTACCCCCAGTTTCAAGGCACTTCTAGTATCCAGAAAGCTGCTGAGTTATTTGAGCTTGAAGCAGTACGCCTAGAACAGTTGGGTAAACATTCTCAGATTCCCGAATTATTAGCATATTTTAGTCAAGATGGACGGCAGTATTTAGTCCAAGAATTCATCGACGGTGAAAATTTAGCCGAAGAACTAGAATCTAAGGGATATTTTAGCGAAACGCAGATTCGCGACTTGCTTAATAATTTATTGCCAGTATTCGAGTTCATTCACTCTCGCCAAGTAATTCACCGAGACATCAAGCCTGAAAATATTATTCTTCGGCAAGATAGGCAACTGGTTTTAGTTGACTTTGGAGCCGCGAAATATGCGACACAAACAGCTCTAGGGCAAACGGGAACGAGGATCGGGACGGCTAGATATATGGCACCAGAACAAGCCAACGGCAAAGCTATTCATGCTAGTGATATTTATAGTCTGGGTGTGACTTGTCTGTGTCTGTTAACTCAGGTTGAACCGATTTATTTATTCGATGATAGCGAGTTTGAGTGGGTGTGGCGAGAACACTTAAAAACATCTGTCAGCTCGGAACTGGGTCAGATTTTAGATAAAATGATACAACCTGCTATTAAAAAACGTTATCAATCTGCTACTGAAGTTTTGCAGGATCTTGGTACTCGATCACCTCAATTATCAGCTCAAACACCTCCACCGACACCGCCACCAGACTCGCTTAAATCAGCGCAGGGTGTTGACTATACTCGTCTGCGGGATTTATTGGCCACAGGGGAGTGGAAAGAGGCGGATAGCGAAACACTCAAGGTGATGTTAAAAGCTGCTAGACGGGAGAAGGAAGATTATTTTGATACGGGTTCAATTGATAATTTTCCTTGCGATGATTTACGCATCATCGACCAGTTGTGGGTAAAATATAGTCAGGGTCGCTTTGGTTTTAGCGTCCAGAAAAAAATTTGGTTGGAAGTGGGCGGCAAAGTTGATTGGGATACTGAAAAGAAGCTAGGCGATCGCGTCGGTTGGAGAAAAGGAGGCCGTTGGTTGGACACAAAAAACCTAACCTATAATAAACAAGCACCAGAGGGTCACCTCCCTAGGCAACTGTGTGGGTGGTGGGGTGGGTTCCGGGGTTTGGGTGTGAAGTGGCGTTATGGTTCTTCTCTCGCATCGAGAGCTGTAAGCTGTAATCTATAGCGATTTGAGCCCTTTGTTAAGCCTTTTTTTAAGGATATTTTTCTACGAACTTATCGGAGTTTCGTCAGTTCAATACCTGCTAGTTACATTAATAATAACTGCCAATAAAAGTCAGAGATATCATTAAACAACTAGAGACAGGATGCAAATAAACTTTGTGGTTTACTCAAAATAGGAAAATTTGCGGGAGTGGCAAATGAATCTTTATTTGGGAATAGATTTCGGCACGACTGGCGCGCGATCGACTGTCATAGACTCCCAGGGTACAATACATTGTGAGACACAGTATACTTTTGCTAATAATGGGCAACAACAGCCTGAATTGCCCTCGGTGTGGCAAAATGCGCTGTGGGATTTGATCGAGCAAATTCCCCCAACAATCCGCAATCAGGTAAGGGCGATCGCCCTTGACGGCACATCTTCCACTGTCATGCTGTGCAATACCGACGGTATACCAATAGGCGAGCCGATTTTATACAATGATGCGCGCGGTGCAGCGGTGACAGAGAGGTTGCGGGCGATCGCGCCGGATAACCACACAGTATTGAGCGCTACATCGAGCCTGGCTAAACTCCTGTGGTTGCAAGACTTTCGAGAGGAAACCGCCCCTACAGTTTTCCTGCATCAAGCTGACTGGCTGGCCTTTCTGCTGCATGGAAAATTGGGAATTAGCGACTATCACAATGCTTTGAAACTCGGTTTCGATGTTGATACTTTGTGCTATCCGAATTGGCTGATAGA
>NZ_JAUBQR010000265.1:0-8337 GCF_036701385.1 Microcoleus sp. Pol12B4
ACTCTTGCTTGTAGGAGCAATTGCCATCGCTGCTGTGTCAGTCCTATTTATCATAACTGATTACCCGGACCTGATATAAACCTTCAATTTGCGCTCTGCAATTCGCAGTAATCACAGTGTACGGTTGCCAAAGCGAGCAAAGGGTTAGAGCTAATAAATGGCGTAGTTTTGAGCGGATATTTTCCGATGGTAGCCGAGAAATCCGCTATATTAGAGAAATTATTTATGGAAAAAAGAGAGCATTGCGTTACTGGGAAATCACAACAGATATAGAGACCCTTCCCGAAAACTCAACCTGGTATGTGATGACACAAATTCCGGGAGTCTTAGCTAAAGAAGTTGGGAATTTGTATGAAAATAGGACTTGGATTGAATATGGTTTTCGACAAAGTAAGAGTGAATTAGGGTGGGCAGATTTCCGATTCACCCAATATTCACAGATTGAAAAATGGTGGGAAATCGTTTGTAGTGCTTACCTGATGATCAGCCTCTATACTAGGTCTAATACAGTCGTTAACTCCCAGACTTCATCACCCAGCTCTTCATCCGCAAAAAACTTCTCACTTCTCCACCGCTTTGAGGAACATCCAGACGCTTGATGAAAAAAACAGTTGGAAGAGCCATCTAAACAACTTGAGATTAATACTACAACCTTTAATTAGCTTTAACTTGATACAACAGTGGCTAAAAGTTTTTCCAATTCCACAATTATCTACAAGCTTGGCTCGATTAAGAGCGTTAATAAATTTTTACCCAAATTCCTTCTCTTACTTAATAAAGGAGAGTGAATTATTATTTTCTTCTGCCTAGAGTGACAGAAGAGGGGTATCTGACGGGGGTCGTGTTTCTCACTATTTTATCACGGTCAATCGATCCGACATGATATAATGCCACATTTCATAAAGACGGTCGGATTCAGGAATTAATTCAAAGTGTAGGATGTAGGGTGTTATACTTACCGCCGTACTCTCCAGATTTAAACAAAATTGAACAATGTTGGTCTTGGCTAAAAAGTCGAATTCGTAAACAGCTCGCTCAGTTTGATTCTTTAACAGATGCGATCGAGTCTGTCTTACGCCTTGCATCCTAACGGCCTTGGCGGTTGCTATACATGATTCGGGATTGACGGAAATATTTGTGACAGTGGCACTGTCAGCAGCACGTCAATTTGGAGTAAACATCAACAGCTTACATCTAGATTCAAGTTCATTCCACGTTGATGGAGATTATCAACAGCAGGATGAAACAGTCGAATCAGGAGCAATACACATCACCCAAGGCTATTCCAGAGATCACCGCCCCGATTTGAAGCAATTTATCGTAGATCTCATGTGCAGTGGGGACGGAGATATTCCCTTGTATTTGAGAGTGGGGGATGGAAATGAAACTGACTCGGCAATATTTGCCCAACTCACACGGGAGTTCAGACAGCAATGGGATATTGATGCCTTATTTGTTGCTGATGCTGCACTTTATACCGCAAGCAACCTGGATCAAATGGAACAGTTACGATGGGTATCGAGGGTACCTGCTACCTTGACGAGTGCCAAACAATTGTTGCTATAGCAATCCTAAATGATTTGTGAGAAGTTACCATAACTGTGAAGTTTGGAAAAATCAAATATTTGATAATGAGTAACTAACTTAAATATATATTTGACGGTAGCAAATTTCTGACACAGATGATAACACTTCCTAATCCATTATGAGTGATTGTAACCAAATATCTTCAATTGGATTCTGAGTCGGATCGTAGGAGCGCGAATCTCAAACAAGTGATTTTCCAATCACATTCATCTAAACCATTATTAACCAATAACAAAAACTCTTTAACCTCTGCTGAACAATGATATTTAGCACCATCCCAAATTAATGCTATCCGCTTGTCGTTACATTTGCTCATTAGATACTTTAAATATTCAATAGTATGTTCTCCATTTCCCTTGGGAGAGGTCTGGAGCAGACATTGACCAGTCGCAATATTTACTGCGCGCAAGTAAGTCTGTCGCTATTTCTCATTAACAATTGGTACTTCTACTCTTTCATTCTTCTTGCCCCAAACATAGCCACAGATATAGTCATTTTAAATAAATGTGAGACAGAGGTCAGATCATGATAAAATCGCTAAAGATAGTTAATTAAAAAAAATGGCTTACAGTCTAGACCTAAGACAAAAAGTAGTCAATTATCTGGAAAATGGAGGGAGTATAACGAAAGCTGCTGCCATATTTAAGGTAGAAAGAGCAACAATTTATAGATGGTTAGGTAGGGAAGACCTTCGACCAACTCAGGTCAAGCACCGTCAACAAAAGCTAGATTGGGAAGCCCTCAAAAAAGATGTTGGAAAAATCCGCTCAGCAAGATTAGTAGAAAGAGCAAGAACTTTCAGGCGTCAGACCGAGTGCCATCTGCTATGCCTTAAAAAAATTGAAAGTTACCAGAAAAAAAACAATTTTGCTATCAAGAAAGAAATCGAGAATCAAGAATAAAATATTACAGAAATCTGAGATAATTAATTAAAATTTATGGCAGTAAAAGCATTGTATTTATTTATAAATCTGGATTTGAGGAATTTGAAGGTTGTGTTTGTGCCTGGGCAAAAAGAGGAAAAAAAGTCTATGGTGAAAGACCAGGAAAACGGGTAAAAAGAGAAAATTTAGTAGCAGCAAGAAGAAAAGGAAAGAAGGACTTAATTTAACCAATGCTCTTTATGGGTAGTTTGAACGCAGAAGGATTGGAAGGATGGTTATCTTTATATTAGTTACCAGATTTAACAAGTCCATCTATATTAATTATGGATAATGCACCCATTCCTCGTAAGACGGTCATTAGACTATTGGTTGAGGAGGCGGGTCATCAGATAATATTTTTACCAAAATACTCTCCTGACTTAAATGATATTGAGCATGATTTTAGTGCATTAAAGAGAGCTCTAATGTATGCGTCTCCTAGCACATCTCTTGATGAAATTATTCGTGCTTATTGTGCAGTCTAGTGTCTCACACTTATTTGAAATGACTATATCTCCCCAAATAAGATTACATTCATCCTGAAAAAAAACTACAAATTTACCTAATTCGATTTCATTACGATGAGCTTCTAGCCATTGGGTCAATTCTTTTGTTTTTTTTACCAGTTCAGGAGCTGTTTTAGGATTACGTTTTTGAGATTTTTTCTTTTCTTGAGCCAGCAGCGTCAAAAATCTCATAGTAACTCTGCTGAGAACTAAAAACTATCTCATACTGCTCCTCTATATAAGCTTTTAGTTCTCCTAAATTCCAATAATTATTTTTTTGGAGCCAATCAATGATGGCAGCGCGTTTATCAGGTTTTAAATATCCCACAGAACCCTTATAAGCCAGCTTGAGAGCAGATAGACCTTGCATGGTAAATATCTGATTCCATTTACTAATAAAGCCAGAACTCACTGATAAACTTTCCTGAATCTCTCGATGCTTATATCCTTTAAGTTGCATAGAGACGGTAATTGCTCGTCTCAACTCGCGGGGAGCGGGATTAGATTGGATAAATTCCGTTAACTCTTCTAACATAGATAAATTATGTAGTGATTCTGGCTATTATCTCATAAATCATTTAGGATTGCTATAGACATAGAACCTGATGCCTTCGTCGCCAGTTCGATGCCGACATACAAGATTGCCGCCTGTGGCAATACTTATGCGGGAATTCAACAACGATGGTTAGTAATTGAAAGTCAAGCCAGACTGGAATCTGACAAAAAACTGTTAGCAAAACGTGTAGCTAAACAGTTGGTGATCGCCACCACAGAATTGAAACAGTTATCTAGTCAACAGTTTGCTTGCAAACCTGATGCCATCCAAGCCGCCACAGCATTTTCACAACAACTACCCTATCATCAACATTTCTGGATGCAAGTATTGGAAATTTTTCAGCACCAACGACGTGGTAGACCACGCAAAAATCAGGCGGGGCACAAACATTATCAAATATCTGCCACTCTCATCTCTAAACCTAACGCTATTGAGTTGGAGATTCAACGGGCTGGCAAATTCATCCTGGCAACTAACGTCTTGGATGAGCAAATTCTCAGCGATGAGTCTGTCCTCAAGGAATACAAGGCACAGCAATCCACCGAACGCAGTTTTTGGTTTCTCAAATATCCGCCATTCTTTACTTCAAGTATCTTTCTGAACACTCCTCAACGAGTTGCAGCAATGGCAAGGGTGAGGGGTTTATGCTTATTGGTTTATAGTTTAGGTCAAAAGGCACTGCGCCAAGCTCTGGAGACAGCCAATCAAACGGTTGATAATCAAGTTGGTAAACCTACCACGAAACCCACCCTGCGATGGATTTTTCAATGTTTTATGTCGATTCATTTGTTGACGGTTGACAGCACCAAACACATTACCAATCTCACGTCAGAGCGATTATGGATTCTCCAGTTTTTTGGGGTTCCTTGCCGTAAATATTACCTCCTTTCCTAATCTATCTGCGGAATGTGGGATACTATAGACATCAAAAACCTCGTAGTCATTGATGAAACAGGTGTAAATCTGGCTATGACACGAAACTATAGTAGGTGCCAAGGTGGAGCCAGATTCTATTATAATCGCCCAGGAAATAAAGGCAAAAACCTCACTTTAATTGGAGCTATTAGTGAGGTCGGCTTAATTGCTACTATGACTTTTCCAGGTAGTCTAAACACAGCTACTTTTTTAGCTTTTCTGGATAAAATATTACTACATCAGTTGTGGATTGGAGCAATTGTAGTCAGGGATAATTTACCTGTACATTATGCTGAAACTACAAAAGCTTTAATTGAATCTGTTGGATGTCCGGTAAAATTTTTGCCTCCATACTCGCCTGAAAAATCGCCCCTTGAGTTATGTTGGTCAAAGTTAAAAGAAATTCTTCGTTCCCAAGCAGCTCGCACATCCGACGCTCTTGATGAAGCCATCACTATGGCTGTTAATCTTATTAATGATGAAAATGCTCTCAATTGGTTTAATCATTGTGGTTTGTTTTTTGAGCCTATTTAGAGAGGTACTTGTTGTGGCGGGTTGGCTTGCAAAGTGCTGTAAGAGATATTAGCCACCTGACGAAGGCAGCATTTTTCAAATAATGGAGCTAAACGAGTAGATTTTTTGACTCCCAATTTTTCGGCTTGTTTTTCAGTAATTATTAGCTGACCAATGCAACTTTTTACTGTGCGAGACCGTCCTGATTTCGTTCCTGTTGCCTGTTTGATAAAAAAAAACAACCTCCGGCCCGACTAATTCTAGCCATTGCTTTCGAATATGCTTTTCGATTGTTTGCAGACTTGATAATTCTGAGGCCGGAGTATTTTTGTACATAATCTCGGCAATCTCAGCAGCACAAGCTTTTAAACGCTCCTTCTGTTCAGGGGTCATAGCCACTCCTCCTACAAATGCAGTTCACGCTTCTGTTGACGCTCTACCTATTATCCTCTCTGGATAGCAGTTTTACAAAACCGGGATGCTCCCCTTGGAATTGCTGTGCAGAGGCTTTTTCAAACCATTATTGAACCTGATTGTAGAGAGTGGGATGATTTGCCTTGAGCGCCAGAACGTAATCTCCATTTTTGTCTATAATCTTTTTAGCAATTTCTGTTTGTGTCCCCATGGCATCAATGATGATGGAGCCTGTGATATCCAGCAATTCTAATAATGCAGGCATAGCAGTAATTTCATTATATTTATCTTCTACTTTCATCTGTCCCAACACTAGACGTTGTTCATGCTTTCCAGACACTAATGATATGGAGTGTTAATTTCCCTTGATTTCGGTCATATAGCGAGCGCAAATCATTCGTAAATGAACTAAGGGTTCGATCGAGCAGCAGTTCCATTGAGTATTGGTTCAAAAATACCAAATTTGTGTAACTTGAGAAAGTCAAAGCTTTGTGACTGTATAGTAAAATTGAAAAACCATTTTACCAAGGCATTCATAACTGAGCCACTTCCCAAATTTTCTCACCCAAGTCTTGCCATGAAGCCAAATATCTTCGACTGGATTCTGCTCGCCTAGCATTGGGAGCAAACAGGACACAAGTTAAAGGCCATTCATCCCGCTCCTTACCTTGATTAATTTCTTCTAGGTAAGCTTTCATATCTTTATATTTATGATAGCTGGCTCCATCCCAAATAATCAAATGTCTGGCTTCGGGATTTAAAGATTGTAAGTCTTTTAAGAAAGCGACTGTATTCTCAGAATTTGCCGTTGCATATTCTCGGAGAACAAACTGTTTTGTTAAATAATTTACTGCTCCATAATAAGTTTGTTTTTCTCTCTCATTCAGCAGCGGTATTTCTATTCTTTCGTTGCGCCTTCCCCAAAGATAGCCACAGACATCTCCCCTATTGAGATGACACTCATCAATCAAATACACCACAAGCTTTCTCGACTCTATAGCCGAGCGTTGTTCTTCCAGAATCTCACAAATTTCTTGGTGCTTTTTTTTGACGAGTTCTTCATCACGCTTTGGATTCGTTTTTTGAGATTTTTTCCAGCTAATTCCCGCTGATTTAAAAAGTTGATAGTAGCTAGCTTTTGATTGAAATTGAATCTGATACCGCTCTGCTATATGATTTGATAGTTCGGATAAATCCCACTGGTTTTTATTGGTTAACCATTGGATGACTTCCGCTCGTTCTTCTGGCTTAAGTTGTCCCCGCGAGCCTTGATGATTTAAGCGTAGCCCTTCAATTCCATGCAACGCATAATTAATTTTCCACTTGCTAATAAATGGAGACGATACTCCCAAGATTTCTTGAATTGTTTCGCGCTCGCTCCCTTCGATTAGCATACGGACAGAAATGGCTATGCTTGAGTTCTCTTGGATCGGGATTGCTGGCAATAAAATTTTCGAGTTCCAATAAAGCTTGGACTTCATGCTCCACAAATTTTTCTGCCGATTTTTTTGGGAACATCTCAATTCCTACTTAGATTAACGTCCTCATTATACATGATTTATAATTTACAAATCATTTGCGATCGCTATATAAATCCCTAATTGTATTCCCATCTCTGGGGATTATTTCTCTTCCCATCTTGGTGACAAAAGTTTCTACCCATTGAAGAAAACAACGATTTAATTCTTCTGGGTTAATGAACTCGAGTACCCGACGAAAGATGTTATCCGAGGGAATAGCGTGAGGTAATGCCAAAAATTTTTCTAACCACTGTTTTTTGCTAATGCCATAATTTTCCATGTCTTCCCATCCTTACGTTCCAGCAATTACTACTAAAATCGCAATTACTAATACCAATTTCCTAAAATAGTGCTACAGTTAGTAGGTGTACATTTTATGAATTAGTACCCAAATATAAGGAAAAAAATGTCAGGAATCGTCAAGATTAAACTTAGGAAAACAGAAGAAGAACTGAAAGCTCTTCTCAGGAAAGAGAAAGATGCGACTCGCCACGAAAAACTTCAAGTTCTGTATTGGCTCAAAACCCAAACGGTAGAAACTGTATTGTCTGCTGCTGTGCGGCTAGGGAAACATCGTACTACAATACAAAGATGGTTGTCGAGTTATCGAAGGGGGGGGAATAGAAGAATTATTATTCCAGAAACCTCGTTCGGGAAGACCAAGAATAATGAATCCAGAAACTCTAGAGAGATTCTCAAAGGAATTGCAAGAACCTGAAGGATTCAGGAGCTACAAAGAAGTACATCCATGGTTGACAAGCTGTTGTGAAGTAAAGGTGGCATATCGGACAGTACATCAGTGGGCCAGGTATCGGCTCAAAGGAAAATTATGCATTCCCGCTAAGGCGTGAGTGAAAAACAGAAATAAGGGGTAGTAGAAGAATTTAAAAAAAACTGTCATCTCTAATTAAAGACAGTTTGAGTCAGAGTGAGAGCTTTTTACAACAGTGGAAAAAAGTGCGATATTGGAGTGAAGATGAAAGTCGGATGGGGTTACATACGATTCAGAGAAGAAAGTTAACGGGTCGAGGCATAAAACCGCAAGGAAAAGTTCAAGGGGATTTTATTTATTTGTGGTTGTACGGAGCAGTAGAGCCACTAACAGGAGAGGGATTGTTTTACGAGTTACGCATCTAGACACAGTGTGCTTCGAGAAAATTTTAGAGCTATTTGCTAGTAAGTATCCTCTTGATTTACATATAGTTTAAGTAGATAATGGATGGTTTCATAACTCTTTAAATCTCAGTATACCAGAGAATGTGATTTTACTGTTTCAGCCGGCCTCTAGTCCGGAAGTAAACCCAATATAAAGACTTTGGGTGTATATAACAATACTCCGGACAGTTTTTAAATAGGGATGCTTACGCAATAAAGCACAGAAGCGAAAAAACAGAGTGCTATCT
>NZ_JAUBQR010000429.1:0-1651 GCF_036701385.1 Microcoleus sp. Pol12B4
TCGGGAGGATGTTCGACAACAAACTGGTAATATAACTCTTGCTTTGCTTGCGGCGGCAGAGACATTATCCATTCTAGCACTCCCATTTCACCTGCTACTATCTTCGGATTAGTGAGAGTAGATCGCACTTTAATTTGTTCATTACGGCTGACTGGCAATTGCTCTTTTAGCGTCAGGTGTACCTGCACCTGATGCAGGTTTATTACATTTAAGCGATAAGCGTAACTCGTGCGCCTCTGCTGACCGATCAGTTTTTTATCTACTTGTCTTTCTACTAATTCCCGCTCTATTTTTAGCCCTTCATCTATTCCTAAATTCAGTTTATATTCTTGCCCGGGGGAAACATTTTCTAACTGCACACTGCCGACAAAAGTGTTGTCGCGAAAAATATTTGCTTTACCGGGCAGAAGAGTTGCACCTGTCAGCGGATTCACAACAACTGCTTGCAAATAGGCAAAACTGACTAATCGCGGAACGGCTATATATTCAGGCTTGAAGGGATAATTTTCGCTAAAAATCGTCACTTTGTGGGGTGTACCGTCGCTGGGAATCTTGGTATTTCCACCTACTTGAAATGAGACTGTGCCGCCTTCTTTCGATACTTGTGTGGTCGCGGTTTGAGCTGCTATAAGTTGGGGGGCAGCCTCAGCAAGTGGCCCACTTTCATAAAGCTCTAAGTTTGTATAATCTAGTGGTGTTTCTGGTTCCGCAGGCTGTCGGCTGCGTGTCATCATAAGGTCTCGGGTTTGAGCAGATCTGGGGTAAACAGTATCGATAAACCAGGGTTCGAGTTTTGGTGGCAAAGTTCCCATTCCCGGCTTTGCTGTGGATAAAGTCAGCCCTACTCCCGTCCAATCTTCCCCTGTATTTTGATTGACTTCGGCTAGGTAATTGAGATTAATTTGGTTGTTGGTAGTGTTGGTTCGCAAGTCGTAAAGGGGAGTCCAGCGGGCTCCCATGACTACATAGGAAACTTCTAGTTCAAAATTGCCACTGCTGCTTGGTTCTATGGCAACAATGATGTTAAAACTTTGCTGAGAATGGGGAGTGTGTACTTGCCGCAACTGCAGCAGCAAAGCTTCTATTTGCTTGTCTAATTCGCGCTGCTGTTTTTCATGTTGGGCGATCGCACTTACGTATTTTAGGTAATTAGTTCCTAAAAAGTTGAGCAATTCGCCAGTTTCGTTTAAACCTACCTGCTGTTTGGCGATGCTGCTGGAAAAGAAACCGACGCTTTTTTCGCTCAAACCTTCCATAAATTTGAGCTGAATTTTTCGGGCGGTTATTTTGTCGTTAATTCCCCGTCTTTGGGTTTGTAACTCCTGAATTTGTTGGGTTAATTCGGCAGTGCGATCGCCCACTGGTTCGCTGCTAAACACTGTTTCGGTTCGCACTCCCAGCAATCGCACTGCAACTGTACCCGCACCCGTGGCCCTGACTGACTCTGTTTCTAGGCTTGCGGGTACAGAGGCGATCGCCAATTCTCGCTCATTTCCCGTCAGAGATACCGTACCGCGGCGCGTCACCAAAGCGCGATCGGTGTAAACTGTAACTTCGGATATGCTAGTATTTAGTGTTTTAATGGTATCAGAATTAAGTATTTCTGAGTCAGTCATTGCCAGTTGCTCCTATTTAATAACCGTTTAGTCGA
>NZ_JAUBQR010000266.1:0-6281 GCF_036701385.1 Microcoleus sp. Pol12B4
TTAAGTCGGGGAGTTTTTCCATTCCTTTATCTAATGTCTATCTCCTCTTCTTGTCAAGGGGGTTGAGCAATTACGAAGACAGTTTACTGGGTAGTGCTGGGGACGATTGGTTATTTGGAGATGAGGGGAATGATACTTTGATTGGAGGTACTGGGGAAGATCGATTTATCTTAAGTATAGACAGCGGCCGCGAGACTATTTTAGACTTTCAAGATGGTCGCGATGCGATCGGCTTGACAGGCGGTTTAAGTTTCTCGCAACTGAGCATTACTGTAGAAAATAATTCTACTTCGCTCCGAGTTACCAGTTCCGGTCAACTGTTAGCAACTCTCAGCAATGTGTCAACAGGGCTGATTAATGTTACCGATTTTGTAGCGGTCTAAATCGATACCCCTGGGGACACGGCAATGCGGTGTCCTTTTGCTCGATCGCATACAAAAAATCGGCTCTCCCGGATCTATGGTGATAACTCGATCTAAGAACTGGTAATAGGTAATGGGTAATGGGTTAGTCATTTGGAGCCAATTACCTATTATCTATTACCCATTACCATGTAACACAGGATACATTTTCCCCCAGCTCGCTATGAGATCCAAAAAGGGGACTTTGACCCTCTTGCTCCCTTCTTTTTAAGGGGTACTGGGGGGATCTAAGACGCAAGAAAACACGCTCTAGAGAACCCAAAAACCAGGTTTATGCGTCAATATTTCTCGGAAAAAGCGACAATTTTTCCCAAAAACCGATTTTTTTGCATAATTCCTGTTCTCTAAGCCGATTATTTAATAGGACAGATAGATACCTACTGGAATCCGTTGTTTTTCTCGATCGTTCCCGCTTCCCTTTCTAATCTTTATCCAAAGCAAACAAAACAAAATAAAATAAAATAAAATAAAATAAAATAAAATAAAATAAAATAAAATCAAGCGCTGAAACCCAAACGAAATCGCTACAGTGAAGGCAGTCGAGACGATGCGTGTTGCAGTTCCTTTTGATGTATCATTTATGGAGGACTACTTTTATGCCATCCTTGAAATCTCCAACCGATCGAACCAGTGGATTATACGTGCGTTCCCCAGAGGGAGAACAACTTATTTTTCCCCTGAAACATACAGAAGTCCGAGCAAAAATTGCCGGAAATTTATCGCGAGTTGAAGTATCGCAGAAATTTGAAAATCCTTTCACCAAGCCATTAGAAGCCGTCTATATTTTCCCCCTACCTGCGGAAGCAGCGGTAGATGAGATGGAAATTAAAATTGGCGATCGCACCATTAAAGGCAGCATCAAAAAACGCGAAGAAGCCCAAGAAATTTACGAAAAAGCCAAACAAGAAGGGCGGACTGCGGGTTTGCTGGAACAGGAGCGAGATAATATTTTCACCCAGTCCCTCGCCAACATCAAACCGGGTGAATCAATCGATGTCACGATTCGCTACACTGACAGTTTGAAATTTTTAGCTGGCGATTACGAATTCATTTTTCCGATGGTTGTCGGGCCGCGATATATTCCCGGTACGCCGCTGGATGAAACGGCTGCTAGCGGTAGCGCCCCTGCCCCAATGACAGTCAATTCCGATACCGATATTGTCCCCGATGCGTCGCGCCTCAATGCCCCGATTTTGCCACCGGGAATGCGATCGGGACACGATATCGGCGTGACGCTGGAAATTGAGGCGGGCATACCGATTCGTAACGTCAATTCCCCATCCCACCAACTGGAAATAGAATATTTCGACTCCCCCCAAACTGCTTTAGCAAACGAGCAGAAAAATGGGCGAATGGTGCGCGTTAAATTGGGAAATCAAGATACAATTCCCAACAAAGATTTGATTGTTCGCTATCAAATTGCGGGTCGAGCAACTCAATCGACGGTATTAACTCATTCGGACGATCGCGGCGGGCATTTTGCAGTTTACTTGATTCCGGCGATCGAGTACAAAACCGATGAAATTGTGCCGAAAGATGTCGTTTTTTTAGTCGACACTTCCGGTTCGCAATCCGGTGCGCCTTTGCAGCAATGTCAGGCATTGTTGCGGCAATTTATTAACGGATTGAATCCAGCGGATACTTTCTCGATTCTGGATTTTTCCGACAAAGTGCGACAATTGTCAAAACAACCGCTACCAAATACAGCAGAAAATCGACAACAGGCGATCGAATATATCAACAAACTGCGCGCTTCTGGCGCTACGGAAATGTTGGGCGGGATTCGGGCGGCGATCGATTTTCCCGCACCATCCGGGCGCTTGCGAACTGTGGTATTCCTCAGCGACGGTTACATCGGCAACGAAAACCAAGTTCTCGCCGAAGTGCAGCAACATCTCAAATCGGGGAATCGCCTGTACAGTTTCGGTGCGGGGAGTTCCGTCAATCGCTTTTTGCTCGATCGCATTGCGGAAATCGGGCGGGGAATCTCCCGGATTATCCGGCATGACGAACCAGTTAAGGAATTTGTCGAAAAGTTTTTCCGGCAAATCAACAATCCGGTGTTGGTAAATCTGGAAATTACTTGGCAGGGAGAGGGCGAAAATCCGGTAATTTATCCGTCAGTTGCGCCGGATTTATTTGCCGAACAACCGCTGGTTCTATTTGGGAAAAAGGGCGATCGCGAAGCTGGAATATTGCAGATTAAAGGGGTTAGCGCAGGCGGACACCAGTACGTCCAAACCTACCAACTCGACTTTACCGATCCTGGAAATCCGGCAGTTGTCCAGCTTTGGGGGCGGCACCGCATCAAAGATTTGATGAATCAGATGGTGCAGTACGAAACCAAGGTGGGGGTGGAAACAGTGACAGAAACGGCGCTAACGTATCAGCTTCTGTCGCAGTACACGGCTTTTGTGGCTGTCAGCGATGATGTGCGCGTCGAACCGGGTACGGAATCCATCTCGATGAACGTTCCTGTACAAATGCCGGAAGCGGTGGAATATCTGGGCGTATTGGGCGGCACAGGCTATGTAAAAGATAATGGCTGCACAGACTGGATGGAACAAGAACAAGAACGCGGCATCACATTTAATCGCTCACAGAAGCGGGTGTATCCATTGCCCGCACTAGCCAGCGCCGCGATCGCACCGGCCCGCCCCCGCGGCACATCACCTGTAGAAGTCGTTAGCGCTGCGGGGTTGGATGAATGGGCGATCGATAGTTTAAACGAACACTTGGCAACTCTGACTGTGCCGCCCGGTACAAATGGCGAATTGGTGTTAGAAATTGTCTTCACTAAAGTGCGCGCCAGCCGCATAGTTGTGGATGCTGATGCTTCGACTTTGGCGGATGTGGAGTTGCTGAAAACTATCAAAAAATGCCTCTTTAGCTGGCGCATTCCTCACTTTATTGGGGATACAGTGCGCCTGACGCTGCGGGTGCGATCGTAAAACAGCTTGAGTTAACAATCCGGGCAATACTTTTGCTCGATCGCCCACAAAAAAATGGAAGAATTTGCTCTTCCATTTTTTAATAATGACTATTCGTCCTGACTGCAAACCACTTTTTTTATTAGACTTCTCCCATAATTATCGTGGAACAGGCCCTCGTTGCCTGTTCAGAATCTGCTTTGAGAGGAGAAGTCTATTGGTAACTTGACTGACACGATCGAATTTTTAAATTAAACCGCAGCTAACTCGGGAGTCGGGCGCTTGCTGTTGCGGATACCCTCAATCGCACCTGCGTAATCGTTCGCCTTAAACACAGCAGAACCAGCGACGATCGCATTTGCGCCCGCTTCCAGAACCTGCCAAGTATTGTTCCCCTTCAAACCGCCATCTACCTCAATCCAAGGATCGAGACCCTTGTCGTCGCACATTTTGCGCAACTGGCGAATTTTCGGCAAAACAGCCGGGATAAAACTTTGACCGCCAAAGCCGGGATTCACGCTCATAATCAGCACTAAATCGCAAAGTTCCAGCACGTACTCGATCAACTCCAAAGGCGTCGAAGGATTCAGAACCACACCAGCCATTTTGCCCAATTCCCGAATTTGGCCGAGGGTGCGGTGCAAGTGAGGCGAAGCATTATGCTCGGCGTGAACCGAAATAATGTCAGCACCAGCCTTAGCGAAGTCCTCGACGTACTTCTCCGGCTCCACAATCATCAAGTGGACATCTATCACCTTGGTAGTAACAGGGCGAATTGCCTCAACAATCAGCGGCCCGATAGTAATATTAGGAACAAAGCGACCGTCCATCACATCTACGTGAATCCAGTCAGCCCCAGCTCGATCGACAGCCTGAATCTCTTCTCCGAGACGGCTAAAATCGGCTGATAATATGGATGGAGCAATAACAATTGATTTTTGGGATTGGGTCATGGCTAAGTCTGTTCTCCTGTCTGCTGTGCTGTATCCAGTTTATCAAAATACGGGTCTCCGGGTCGAAAAGTTGCCAACGATCGGTCGCGAGATTGGGAGGGCAGAAAAATTTTGCCTCTGACAGACAAGTTTGGCGATCGCCCCAGCCCAGCTCTCAGAATTTTGGTTTAGGATATAAATTTTCCCTCTAACAAATAACTTGTGTGCAAAATCTGACCTTCTGCAAATTTTGAGTACCGAATTATGAAAAGAACAGATCCCTTAGAAAATCCTGAACTCGATCGCGCCAGTCTGTTTGTATTAATGATCCCAGTCATCGGCTTTTTCCCGGCCCTGTGGACTCTTTACCGCCGTCAGGGCAGCCCCGAACGCAAAGCCGTCAGCCGCTTAGCAATTGCCCTTGCTTTTAGTTGGCTCTTAGGACATATTCTTTTAGAAGCTGGAGCGATTTCTGCGGAATCTCCGACACTTCCCATGTTATTAATGAGTAGCCTGCTAACAACCAGCTATTTCATCGTTGCTCTGGGACTGATGGTTCGCCTCTGGAAGCGTCAACCGCTATGGTTGCCCGGAATTAGTCGCGTAGCCGAGCAAGTGGTGGGCAAACATTTATCATAATTTAGGGTTCTTTTAAGCCCCTACGGTATTGATTGATTGCGTCTTCAGCTTGATACTACATATTGCCATTATCTTTTTTTATTTTTGTTGTGTGTGAGGAAGCCAGTGCCAGCTCAAAAAATTCCTAATCAAGACCCTATCCAACAATCAACTGCTCAACCTTCAACCAAAAAATCTTCGCAGCCCCATCGAGGCCGCTGGTTGGGTTTTGGTTTTGGTTTGGCTGGAGTAGCCATGCTCTCAGCCACAGCCGGAGCGTTGCTAGCGGTGTCCCTTTCCACAACGCCGCTTCAGCAACAAAAGTTGAGCCCTGAAGAAGCAGCAGTATTTTCTCAAGGCGACATGGCAAAGCTCAACATGAAGATGCCGGAGCTGACTCGCCCAGTTAATATTTTAGTTTTAGGACTTAAAGTTCTGAGTTCAGACATCGACGGCCATGCCGATAAGGAGCAGGGATACGAGGTGTGGCAGAACTCTTTCAAGGGGTTAACCGATACCATGCTGTTGGTCAGGTTTGACCCTCAAAATAAAAAGTTAAGCGTGCTTTCCATTCCGCGAGATACCCGCACCTATGTGGAAGGTAGGGGCGAGGTGAAAATAAACGAGGCTAATTACTACGGGGGCCCAGCTTCGTCAGCGAAGGCAGTCAGCGGACTATTGGGCGGCGTGGGAATTGACCGCTATGTCACAGTAAATATTCAAGGCATAAAAAGCTTGGTCGATGCACTTGGTGGCATTACTATCAATGTCCCTAAAGACATGAAGTATACCGATGAAAGCCAGCATTTATATATAAATTTAAAGGCTGGCAAGCAGAAGCTCAACGGCGAACAAATCGTGCAATATTTGCTTTACCGGCACGACGATTTGGGCGATATCGGGCGGGTGCAACGCCAGCAATTGTTGATGCGGGCTTTTGTGGAGCAGGAAGTTAATGTAGGTTTGCTGTCTCGCTTGCCGAAAATTTTGTCGGTGATTCAGTCTCACCTTGACACGAATTTGAGTATAGAAGAATTGGTGGCTTTGGCTGGTTTTGCTACTCAAACCGATCGCGCTGGCGTGCAAATGTTGATGGTTCCCGGCAAATTTAGCGATTCTAAGGACTACAAGGCGAGTTTTTGGTTGCCAGACCAAAGTGGCATCGAAACTCTGGTGGCGGACCATTTTGACTTCGGCCAGAATACTTGGACAATTGAGAATGCTGATGCGACTTTTCTGAAGGTGGCGGTTCAAGATAGTACCGGCGATCAATCGGCTGTTGAAGCTTTTGTCAATAATTTAACTCAAGCCGGTTATCGGAATGTTCAGGTTTATAAAGCTTGGCCCGAACCGCTGGAGGTAACTACTCTAGTAGCTCA
>NZ_JAUBQR010000266.1:6381-8268 GCF_036701385.1 Microcoleus sp. Pol12B4
ACTCAAGCCGGTTATCGGAATGTTCAGGTTTATAAAGCTTGGCCCGAACCGCTGGAGGTAACTACTCTAGTAGCTCAACAGGGCGATATTAAAGGTGCTCAAGCAATTCGCCAGTTTTTGGGTTTTGGAGATGTACTGGTTGAGAGTACCGGTTCTTTGCAGTCCGATGTGACAATCAGATTGGGTAAGGATTGGTTGGAGAAAAAAGCTCAGTCCGGCGGTGCGGCTAAGTCTTTTTAAACTGGATTTTAACTGGGGTATTTGTAGGGACACAGCTATGCTGTGTCCTCTTCTTTTGCGTTGGTAGAGATGGAGGCGATCGCTTTTTTGTCGATTTACTGATACTATATTTTTTGGTAATGATGGATCGCGATCGCAATACCGATACTTCCCTCCGCAATCTGAACTGAAACAATAATTTACCAGGGAAAGCTTAAGATATTTTATAAAGGTAGGGTTGATGAACAAGGGATCTAAAATAGACCGACAGCGGGAACATCAGGCAAATGAACGCACGTTTCTTGCATGGTTACGAACTTCAATCGGTTTAATTGGTTTTGGGTTGGCGATTAGTCGGTTCAGTTTATTTCTGCGTCAATTTCAAGCTACAGTGACTCAGCAAGAAGTTTCCTCCCCTCCCTTCTTCAACTCCGAAACTTTAGGGCTGAGTCTGGTCGTTTTTGGGATTGCGGTCATTCCCTTAGCAGCATGGCGTTATAATCGAGTTTTCTGGCAAATTGAGCGAGGTGATTATCGCCCAAATCGTGTGCTAGTTTGGATTATGACTGGAACTGTGATGATTTTAGGAACATTAACTATTCCGTTGTTGCTGTGGCGAGATCGCGGAAATATAGCTCCCACTTCAACTCCTAAAAACTCTCAATTCTAAGTTAACCCGATCGCTTAGCTAAAGTGAAAATAACCACAACCATATCCTTAAGCTTTTGTGAATCTAGATTGTCTATCGTGTTCGAGAGATGGGGAGAGAATTTGACGATTTTGGCTCGGAGCATCAAAATATACAATTTAAATGCAGTACAAATTACAAGCGGAAGCAAGTGAACTGAAGCCACCGCACCCACAACCAACCTAAAAAGCTCCCCACAAAATAAGAGATAAAATCTGACCAACTAAAGTGATTTCCCAAAATCAGCCTTCCGGGTAAAGTAGCTCGCATTACTTGTAAAAACGGAGGTGTCCACAGTTGGAAAAACTCTACTCCGCAGGTAGCTAGACACACAGCTACAGCAGCCCTAATTTGCGAAAATCGCGGCAATATCAGAACTACCAGCAAAATCCAAAATACCTCATAAGCTATGCTCCCAAAAGAGTCGTTGAACCATTCCGGTGCAGGACCGCGAGAAAATCTCACTACGTAACCTAAAGGGATAATCACGATTATACTGATGAGCAGGGCAATTCGATATTTTAAAAAACGGCGATCGGGAGAAATCGGGGAATTCATTAAATTTGAGACAGGTTTTTTATTCAATTTTACGCTTTTGCTGTAGTATGGCTTCAACTCCCCCAACAGTGACATGAGATGAATGATTACATCGATATTTACTGCGAACGTACCATACCTGGTTTATGGAGTGAACCACTAAATGCTTTATCTAATATTTCTTTTCTCATTGCAGCAGGGGCTATTTTTCAATTGGCTCGGCGACAGCAAAAAGTACCCAAGGGTATTTGGATATTGATTACTTTAGCCACCAGTATAGGTATTGGAAGTGTGCTCTTTCATACATTTGCCACAGAATGGGCAAGATTACTAGATGTGCTTCCTATTATGCTCTTTCAGCTTGGGTTTTTATGGCTCTATAGCCGTCAAGTAGTTAGAATGAAATATGGATATGCAGGAGGATTGCTCGTAGGATTTTTCTT